>CAYGTX010000001.1:0-26463 GCA_964352935.1 uncultured Rickettsiales bacterium
TCTGAACCTGAGATGCTAAAGAAAGGTACTTTGGCTTCACCAGCAATGGCTTTGGCTAAAAGGGTTTTACCTGTTCCCGGAGGGCCAACTAGCAAACAGCCTTTAGGAATTTTACCGCCTAGTTTTTGGAACTTTTCAGGATCTTTTAGGAAGCCAACAATTTCTTCTAATTCTTCTTTGGCTTCTTCAATGCCTGCGACATCTTTAAAAGTAACTTTGGTTTCTTTTTCACCCATTAAGCGTGCGCGAGATTTACCAAATCCCATTGCTCCACCTTTGCCGCCACCTTGCATTTGACGCATGAAGAACACCCATACACCAATTAATAAAAGAACAGGAAACCAGCCAAGTAGCACTCCTAAAAACGAGCCCATAGCGCTTTCAACGGGGGCTGCATTAATAGCGACGCCTTTTTCACGGAGGTTAGCCACTAAATCAGGATAGTTTGGTGCGTAAGTAGTGGTGGTAGTGTTGTTGGTGAGCTTGCCTTCAATGTAAGGACCTCGAATGGTGACTTGCTGAATCTCACCTTGTTCTACTTGATTCATGAAATCAGAGAATGCAATCTCTTTGTCATTATTAATACCACCTTGGAATACTTCAAACACCGTCACTAAGACAATTAAAATAAGTATCCAAATAAGAAAGTTTTTACCAAAATTCATGAAAGTTGCCGCCTTTAGGTGATAAATAAACTTGTGAATAATAAGTTATAACTTCTGTGAACAATAATCTCAAGAAACATCGGATTTTAAAGGTAAAAAATACGATGAAAAATTGATTTTAACATCACGTGCTAGAAAACCTATATGGGGAACCGCAATGACTTTTTCAAGTTGCTTAAGTGCGGGCAGGGCATAAAAGATTTCTTTAGGTAGTTTCTCGGTGTTCACATAGTCTTTAATTTGTTGCCAACCTGATTGTTTTAAAGCACTTAATCGATAGTTTTCTTTATTATCTATATCACCAAGCGTGCAATGAAAGCGTCCGTCGAAGATGCATTCATTTTGCGTCATCGTGCTATCTGCGTTTAAAGAATTCGTTTCGCGCATAATATAGATAAGGTGATTATCTCGTTTGTTGAGGCCACTTTGAATGACACACCCACCAAGTGTTAGTCGAGAGTTTGATTCATTTAATAAATCTAAGTGTAATCGTTCAATTTCATCAATACGTGGTGTTGCCGAGTAGCCATTGATGTGTTGAATGTTTTTTGAAACCAGCCTCAATGCTAATTCGAGATGCAAGGCTTGAAAGGCTTTTTTATCAATTGTTACAAAACCATAAGGGTGGCTATTCACAAAATCATTCTCAAAAGATAATAATTGTTGTTGGATGAAATCATCCGCGCGCTGCATATGTTTTGCAGTACGATCAATATGTTTTAACACTTCATTCTTGCGGTCAATTGTGTTGATGAAGTTACGAATGATGACACGTAAAAAGCGGGTGTTTTCATTGGAAGGGTCGTTAATGAACGATTGCTTTAGCTGGTTTAATGTTAAAAGAATATCTTCTTTGGTAAAGGAAAGAAGCGGACGTAACAGTGAGATATTACCAATTGTTGAGTGTGATTCCATCCCCTTTAAACCACTTACACCACTACCTCTCATCATGCGAATGAGAAGAGTTTCGGCTTGATCTTGTAAGTGATGGGCTAGAAGCACATGCTTGATGTGTTGCTGTTGGCAGAATTGCTGAATCAACTGATAGCGAATTTCTCGCGCTTGGGATTGAATATTGCTAGAGGGTTTTTTGCCTTTCCAATCTAGCGTGTAGTGCTCACATTGGAGTTGTTTGCACCAGTTTTTAACAGATGCGGCTTCGTCTTTGGCTTCTTTACGTAAACCATGATTCACCGTGACAGCAATCAGTGAGTGGTTGTTCTCTTGGCACCAGCGTTGTGCAAGCATGAGTAAGCACATGCTATCAGCCCCACCAGATACTGCGATGCATAGGCGTGATTCAGCTTTTAGCTGAATCGCATTCATAATGTTTGAGAATTGCTGGTTTGAAATAGGTGCTGCCATAGGCATTCAATACTAACAGCCTAAACGTTGGCGTTCATTATCTAATTTACCTTTTAGCTCAGCATTTTTAGGGAATTCGTTCTCAGCCTTGGTAAAAGTGGTGCATGCTTCTGATTTCTTTTCTAGGCTGCCAAGTACTCCACCAAGCTGAAGCAGGCTTTCACCAGCTTTATCACCTTTGGGCTCAGACTGATATGCTTTGAGGAATGAAATAGCGGCGTTTTCATATTTTTCTTGGATGTTGAACAGCTCACCTTGCCAAAAATGCGCTTCAGGTAAAAACTCACTTTCTTTAAACTTGGTTACAAAGGTTTGAAGTTTGATAGATGCTTGGTCATATTGTGCCTGCTCTAATAATTTTTTAGCCTCTTTAAAGGCTAATTCATCGGCATTTTCGGGCGATTCTGTTTTATCTTCAGTAGCCTGTTCTTTGCTGGTTAAATCAATCGGTGCATCACTATCTGGCGTGTTGAACTGGCGAACCATATTTGGTTTTGTGCCATCAGTAGGAGTGCTTTGTTGTTCTAATTGCTGAAAGCGCGACGTCATTTCGGCAATCGATGCATCAAGTTTCTTTTCAAGTGAAGTGAGTTGGTGTTGTGTTTTTTCCAACATACCATTCATTTTTCTAAGCTGCGCTTCGGTTTCACTCAGCTGCACTTCTACTTGTGAAGAAATGTCACCACGCGGAAGATTGGATTTTACAAAGCTTTGATTGGTCTGGTTCTTGTAAAACTCTTTCTGCATCAATGCTAAGTCGCCTCTAAGGCGATTTACCTCGTGCTGTAATTGTTGCGTTATTCTTGCATCTTTTGAGTCTACATCCATTGTTTGAGATATAGCTGGATAGCAAGCTAAAGCCATTAAAACTGATAATGTTGAGAGTAAAATATATGTTTTCTTCAAGTGGTAAACGAAGCGCATGTCATGCCTGTATATTTAGTAAAAAATAAGCCCGAGAGTAAATGCTCTCGGGCTTATTATACTAATTCTGAAGTAACTGTCTATCTATCAAGTAGAATTGTTACAGAACGACGGTTTTGAGCATAAGCATATGGTGTTGAACCAACAACAGCAGGACGCTCTTTGCCATAGCTAATGGTACTTAAGCGATTAGCTGAAACGCCCGCAGCAACAAGGTAGTTTTTCGCAGCATTTGCACGGCGCGAACCAAGTGCTAAGTTATACTCACGTGTACCACGCTCATCTGCATGACCAGCAATACGCGCTTTAACATTGCGGTTTGCTTTTAAGTAAGCCGCTTGTTTATCAAGTGTTGCTTGAGCGCGAGATGAAAGAAGAGAGCTATCAAAAGAGAAGAATACGCGATCGTCAGCGCGTGCACCAGAGCTGTCACCAGGAATTGGAGCGAACGTTTTTAAGCCACGGCTTTTAACGCTGTAAGAATCTGCGGCGCTATCGGTTCCATCACCATTCATGTTGTTATCCATTCCTGCACATGCAGCGAGCATAAATAACGCAGAAAAAGCAGCTAATAATTTAGTTTTCATTTTTCGTCCTCTTTGATAATAGCTAAAATAATCTTGTTAATTTTATAATGAAGTTTGTGATTAAGAGTCCATTAGGAAAACGTAATCACCTGCAATCACCAAATTCATATTAATCTAGTCCCACGTAGATTCAAGCTCTAGCACAGTCATTTAACGGTTTTAAATAGTGCAGGCAGTATATTTTTTTGTTTCGTTGTATTTTGGCAACAATATTACAGGCGAGGAGACCAAGCAGGATCAGATGCTTCAACTGGTGTAGGTACTTGTCGCAAATTATAACCCGTTAAATCGATTGAGTAGATGTAGCTGGTGCCATTGCTAAAACGAGTGGTGGGTGTTTGGCGTGTAAAAATGATAACACGACCATTAGGTGACCATGTTGGGCTTTCATCTAAAAAGCTCTCCGTTAATAAGCGTTCGCCACTGCCATCGGGGCGCATCACGCCAATATAGAATTTACCACCATACATTTTAGTAAATGCGATAAGGTCTCCGCGTGGTGACCATACGGGTGTACCATAGCGTCCATCACCAAAGCTGATGCGCTTTACGTTTCTACCATTACTATCCATCGTATAGAGTTGCTGCGATCCACCTCTATCGGAGTTAAAGACGATTTGCTCTGCATCCGCTGAATAGCTAGGGGATGTATCAATGGCGGGGTTTTGTGTCAGTTGAGTGGTGCGACGTGTGCGTAAGTGATAATTAACAATCTCACTATCTCCGTTAATTTCAACTGCCATAATGACCGATTGCCCGTCAGGAGCAAAGCGAGGTGCGTATGACATGTCTGGGAAGTCACCTACAACCATGTTCTTTCCCGTATCAATATTGCGCAGATGTACTTGCGGGATGCCATTGGCATAGGACATATAAATAATTTCTTGGGCATTGGGTGAAAAACGCGGTGTTAGCACAAGGTGTTTGCCGTCAGTGAGATAGCGTTGGTTTGCGCTGTCTTGATCCATAATAGCAAGGCGTTTAACGCGCTTATCTAGAGGCCCTGTTTCTGCAATATAAACGATGCGAGAATCAAAATAGCCTTCTTCACCTGTGAGACGGGTATATATTTCATCCGCTATGAGGTGCGATACACGCCGCCAATTTTTAGGGTTGGTGGTGAATGCCTTTCCAGCAATTTGTTGTTCTGCAAAAACGTCCCATAGTCTAAATTCCACATCCATTTCAGTCGGTGTTTTGCCAATTACTCCTCCTGTCATTAAACCTGCTGCATCAATACGACGCCAATTGCCAAATACAGGAATGGTAAAGTTGCTTTGTATTTCTTGTAAGAATGCATTTTCAGGGATAGGTCTAAATAATCCTGTGCGCTCTAAATCGGCAGCAATAACGTCACTAATATCTTTGCCTGCTGCACTGTCTTGTTCACTTACACCAGGAAGACTGGGTAGTGCAATCGGAAGTGGGTCTGCATTGCCGCGGGTGATATCTATTTCAATGATAGCATGCGAAGCGATGGGTAGCGCAGCGCCCATGAAAAAGCCAAGTAAAAGAGTTTTTAATTTAAGGCTAGAAGATGTCATTATTATTTATCCAATCAATCTAAATTACTTATTTATTATGATATGAGAGTCATTTATGCAATATGAATCGATTTAACATTCACAAATTCGCGAATGCCATGTTTTGATAGTTCCCTACCATAGCCGCTTTCTTTAATACCACCAAATGGTACGCGCGGATCAGATTTTACAAAGTCGTTTACAAAACATGCGCCAGCATGAAGCTGTTCTTTGGCAAGCTTCTTTCCGTGTTTTGTGTTCTGTGTGAAAATTGCGCTGCCCAGACCAAAGCTTGTATCGTTTGCAATGCGGATGGCGTCGGCTTCATCTTTTGCACGTATAACGGTGGCGACTGGGCCAAACATTTCTTCAGAATAAGCGGGGCAATCTTTATCTACATTCACCAAAATAGTGGGTGGATAAAATGCACCAACTCCAAAAGGTATTGTGCCGCCTAAAGTGCATTTTGCGCCTGCTTTGATGGATGCCTCTACTTGCTGATGCAATTGGTCACGTAGCTCTATGGTGGCTTGCGGGCCAATATTTATGCCGTCTTCAAGAGGGTTGCCTGTGGTGACTTTTTTCATTTCAGTGGTAAAAGAATCTAAAAAACTGTCGTAAATTTTATCGAACACAATCATGCGTTTGGCGGCGATACAGCTTTGCCCAGCATTTAACATTCTGCTTTGAACGCATAATTTAGCGGCTTGCTCAATATCTGCATCTTCTAAGATGATGTAAGGGTCACTTCCTCCCAACTCCAATACAGATTTTTTGAGTGCTTCGCCTGCTGTTTTGGCAACAGATTTCCCTGCTTCGGTACTGCCAGTTAAGGTGACTGCTTGTACTAGGGGGTGTTGAATGAGATGTTTGGTGTCTGCGCCTTTGATTAGTATACTATTGAAAAGATGCTCTGGTGCGCCAGAAGCATTAAAGATTTCTTCAATCTCTAATGCGCAGCCACACACGTTAGAGGCGTGTTTGAGAATAGCGCTATTGCCTGCCATAATGGTGGGAGCGGCAAAACGAAATACCTGCCAAAAAGGAAAATTCCACGGCATAATAGCTAGAATCACACCTAGCGGCTGGTAGGTGATAAAACTTTCGCCACTATCAAGTTGAACGGTTTCATCGGCTAAAAATTCTGCGCCATGCTCTGCATAATAACGGCAGACGGATGCGCATTTTTCAATTTCACTAATGCCTTCTTTAACGACCTTGCCCATTTCATTGGCCATTAGCTCAGCATAGCGTTCTTTGTTTGTTTCGAGTGTTTGAGCAACATTGTTGAGTAGTGTTGCGCGTGCTGCAAAGTCAGTTTTACGCCAGTTTAAAAAGGCAGAATGGGCTTGTTCTATGATGTGCACAGCATCTTTAGCTGAGTGCGCTTCAAAGTGACCAATGATTTCTTCCGTAGCTGGATTTATGGACTGCATAAAGTTGATACCAATTTTCCATTACTGGAAATTAATTGGCTTCCAGCTCCGCCATTAACTCTGTCCATTCGCGCTTACTCATGCCAGACTCTTCTTGCGTCACTTTTTCGCCTTTTAGCATTTTGCGAACAACCTCTATCCCTTTTCCTGACACAGAGACACTATTAGCACGATGATCCATAAACGCGCTATAAGCAATTGGCACCCATTTTTTTACCACATCAAGCATGGCTTCTGCAAATACACGGATTTCATATTGTGCGTGGCTGTCAGCTCTTAGGTGAAGGAAGTGAAGTAAGTTGTGCAAATCAATCTTCCAATACCATTGTGTGTAGATGTTGATTGGTAGATTCATGCGTGCAAGCTCGCGTGCGATGCCTTGACGCTCAGCATTGATCACATTGCCTTGTTGGTCTTCATTCATGAGTTCTTGGTAGTGATTATAGCATTGCTCAGAATCGTTTTTGAGAATTTCAATGACTCGTGCCGCTTCTTCTTCGCTAAGCTTTGTTTCTCCGCGCCCTTGATGGTTGGCGGTTGATTGAGCAGCTAGCTCTTCTATTTTTGGAATGTAAAACTCTTTATCTAGAACCGAGTAACGTGCAGAATACTCATTGACGTTAGCAGTGCGGTGACGAATCCACTGGCGTGCCACAAAAATAGGCATTTTGAGGTGAAATTTAATTTCGCACATTTCAAATGGCGTGGTGTGGCGATGACGCATCAAGTAGCTTATAAGCCCTGCATCTTGGTTTACCTGCTTAGTGCCTTTACCATATGAAACGCGAGCGGCTTGAACGATGGCATTATCATTGCCCATATAGTCAACTACTCTTACAAAGCCATGATCTAATACAGGAATAGGCTCATATAAAATCTCATCTAGCGCAGCGACAGAAGGTCTTAATGTTGAGCTTCTTTCGCTTTGCAGTTCTTTGATTTCCTGTTTTTGTAGATCGTTAATCGGCATTGCTTGCGTCTCCTTATCTTTAATGGTTGCGCCTGTAAAAAAACTATTAGTTTTTACATGTTACTCCGCTTTGCGGGTTCATGGCTGGCTCAGATTTCTATCCTAGCTGCATGCGCTTGATATATTATGTAATTAAGCATAGCTAAAAAAACGAGACCCGCTACAAAAAACATTAGGTGATGCTATATTTTTCGCTAAAAGCATAACGAATCGCATTTGCTTTATTGCTGTATGCTTGCTATAATTAAAGAGTCTTTTAAAGACTATGGTAATAAATGGTGGTTTGGAATAAGCGAAATGGACCCGGGGGCGGTACCCGGCACCTCCACCAAGTAAATCCTTATAATTAGCTTAACGCGTTATAGGTTGTTTATTTGGTGGGGGTGAAACAGGATCGACATGCGTAATAAAGAAGCTATTTTTGCCCGGTATGATATCGCCGTGATGAATCATATAAAGTAAATGCTAACGACAACTTCGTAGCTGCTAATGACAACTTTGAAGTGGAAGCTCAGGCTTTAGCTGCATAACATGTCATTGACGCGGACCGAGGGGCGCCGGGCAACAGAATGCCCCTCACTAAATATTTTTCTTAAAGCGCTGCATAAAAAGCGCTTTGTTTTTACTTGAATCTCTGGTTAGAACCATTTATCAACAAGCAAGTGATGGCTGGAGCTGAAATAAAATAATTGGATGTTGCATGAGTGAAGAATTTATAGATTATGGGCAATTAATTGACGATGCAATGCATATTATTGTGCAAAAAGCATTGGTAAGAGTTGAAAAAGAAGGACTTCCAGGAAGTCATCACTTCTTCATTTCTTTTCTTACGGAATATCCAGGTGTAGAAATTTCGCCAGCGCTACGTAAGAAATATCCAGAAGAAATGACCATTGTACTGCAATATCAGTTTGATGGCTTGACTGTAAATGAAAAAGGTTTTTCGGTTTCACTTAGCTTTGATAATGTGAAAGAAAAAGTGGTGGTGCCGTTTACTGCTCTCACCGCATTCGCTGATCCAAGTGTGAAGTTTGGACTGCAGTTCCGCCATGTTGATCTTGAAGATGAGCTTAGTGATGAAGAGCTTGAGGCTTTGGGAGATTTAGAAGAGTTGAGCCCGCCAGAGCCTGCCAAAGGTCAAAATAATGTTTCAGAGCCTAAGAAGTCAGCTGCAAAAAAAACAAAGAAGAAAAAAGCGTCTGAAGATGATGATAACATCGTTAGCTTAGATTCATTTCGTAAAAAATAAGCGCTTTTCATGCGTTGATTGGCGCTACATAGGGCTTTTATAACACTAAGTTGCTTGGTTATTTAAGCAAATATAGCCAAAAAGCTTTTTCTTTGCTAAGATGTGAGGGCTGTTAAGAATTAATTTTAACAATGAGTGTTATTATAGGGCAGGGAGCTCGTAACCATTGACAGATCAGGAATTAAAAGGGAACAATCAATCAAACATAACGCCTTCTAAAAATCCAGAAGGTGTAAAGGCTTCACATACTCAGTCTGCTCCTAATTCTCCTGTTGCGCCTACACCTAAACCTTCGGCTCCATCTTCTGTAAACGACACTGCACCTACTGAGTCGCCATCGGCACAAGTGCCTAACGCTCCACAACAATCAGCGCAAGCTTATAAGCCTCAACCCAAGACATCAGGTGTGGTTCAAAGCCAAGCTCCAGCTGCGCCCTCAACTCAGCCTGCACCAACGCCTAATCAAAATAGTGGGCAGTCCGCTGCGGTTGATCAGCAAAATACAGATTCCTTGAATCAAGCAAGTACTAAGTCACTTCCGCTTGGAAAGCGCTTGCTTCAACAAGGCTTGATTTCGAAAGATCAGCTTGAAACTGCGTTGAAGGAGCAGTTGGGTCAACAAGGCAAAAAGAAAAAGATGCTGGGTCAGCTGCTGGTGGAGATGGGATTCATCTCTGAAAGTGTGCTTGGTGAAGCGTTGACGGAAAGCTCGGGTATCAAACATTTTGATCACCATAAAGCAGTTTTAGATCCAAATTTAATTAAAAAAATACCAAGAGAACTTGCAATAAAATGCAAAGCAGTGCCCGTTTCTCTGGATGGAAATACCATTAGTGTTGCCATTAATGATGTGTATAACATCATGGCAATCGATCAAATCCGTCGATATTTCCCTGCTAACTACAAGATAGTACCTGTCTATTGTACGGAGACGGATCTTCTTGAAATTATTGATCAATATTACGGTTATGAAATGTCTATTGAAGGCATTCTGCGTGAAATTGAAACGGGCGTTGGTGAAAAAAGCAAGTTAAATGGTGAAGTTGATGGTTATGTTAATCCAACTGTGCGATTGGTTGACTCCATTTTGATAGATGCGATAAAGCGAGGTGCTTCTGATATTCACTTTGAGCCAGAGGGTGCTTTCTTACGGCTGAGATATCGTGTGGACGGTAAAATGCTGCAAGTGAGGTCTTTCCATAAAGAATATTGGGCAGCCATTGCGGTGCGTATTAAAATTATGTCGGGCATGAATATCGCTGAAACGAGGTTGCCACAGGATGGTCGTACTACCTATTATGTTTCAGGACGAGAGGTGGATTTTCGTGTTGCAACGCACCCCACTGTCTACGGTGAAAACATTGTAATGCGTATTTTGGATAAAAAGAAAGCGTTAGTGCCTTTGGAGCAGCTTGGTTTCAGTGAGAGTAATGATCACATTCTTCGAAAGTTACTTAAGCGCCCTGAGGGCATTATTATTGTTACTGGACCGACAGGTAGTGGTAAAACAACCACGCTTTATTCGGTACTAAACTACATTAATGATGTAGATATTAACATCATGACATTAGAAAACCCTGTGGAATATCAACTGCCAATGATTAGGCAGTCGGATATTAGAGAGGAACACGGCATGGATTTTGTGAGTGGTATTAAATCGCTCTTGAGACAAGATCCTGATGTTATTTTTGTGGGTGAGGTGCGTGATGAAGCCACCGCAACGATGGCAATGCGTGCTGCAATGACAGGTCACAGAGTATTTACGACACTGCATACTAACGATGCATTAGCGGCAATTCCAAGATTGATTGATATTGGTATTCCGCCACATCTGCTGGCTGGTTCACTCATCTGTACAATGGCACAGCGCTTAATCCGTAAACTATGTGTAGAGTGTAAGATAAAAGAAACCGCCAGTGAATATGAATGTAAGATTCTTGGTATTGAGGCGGTAAATGCACCCGAGATATATAAACATAAAGGCTGTCCAAAATGTATGAATACAGGCTATAAAGGTCGTGTGGCAGTAAATGAGATTTTACCTATAGATAGAGATATGGATGAATTAATTGCAACAGGTGCCACACGAAGCTCGATGATGAAACACGCGCTTAGTAAAGGGTTTGTTCCTATGTCTGGTGATGGTGTTCGGAAGGTATTGGCTGGTGTAACGGATGTGGATGAATTGGTCCGCACTATTGATATGACAGAAAACTTATAAGAGGCTGACATGCCACAATATAATTATATTTCTTTGAATGAAAAAGGTCGTAAAATCCGCGGGACTATGTCTGCGGCTAATGATGTGGATTTAGAAGAGCGTCTCAAAGGCATTGGCCTTGATATGATTGAGGCGCGTGAAGTAAAAACCAAAAGAGCGGCGTTTGTCTCTAACGTTATTAAGCCAGAAGATCTTATTATTATTTGTATTCACCTTGAGCAGCTAGAAAAAGCAGGTGTACCGATTTTGGATGCGATATCTGATTTAAGAGATACAGCAGATGCGCTTTCAGTAAAAAACCTTATGGCTGAGGTTTATGAAAGTGTTAAAGGTGGTAAGCTGTTATCAGCAGCGCTCGCAGAGCACCCTAAGAACTTTTCTCCTGTATTTACAGGATTAGTTGCGGCTGGTGAAAAGACGGGTAATTTACATGAAGTATTTTTCCATCTTGCGAAGCACCTAAAATGGGTGAATGGAATACGTCGAAAAATTAAGAAAGCAATTTACTATCCAGTATTCTTGTTAATTTTGATGTTGGGCATCACTTCTTTAATGATGGCGTATGTGATTCCAAAGCTTTCAAAGTTTTTGACGGCACAGAACTTTGAATTACCAGCATACACAGAAGCGTTGATAGTGACCTCAGATTTCTTTGTGAATTATTGGTATGTAGTGCTGTTTGGACCTGTTGTGCTAGTTATTCTCATCAAGGTGTTGATTAGAGTGTCAGAGGATGTTGCGTATAATGTAGATGCTTTTAAGCTTGCATTGCCTTGGTTTGGATCGACTATTCGTAAAATTGAGATGGCAAGATTTTGCCACTTCTTTGCACTTACATATCGAAGTGGGCTTGGGATTCTTCAGTGCTTAGACATTGCACAGAATGTACTGGATAATCGTGTGATAAAAGAAGGTGTAGCAACGGTTAGAAAAAGCGTTACAGAAGGGACGTCATTAACAGACTCATTAAGAGTGTCAAACCAATTACCCAACTTAGTCATCAGAATGTTTAAAGTGGGTGAAGAAAGCGGTAACTTAGATACCACGCTTGAAAATGTAAACTTTTTCTATGATAGAGAAGTGGAGGATTCGGTAAATAATATGATTGGTATTATACAACCAGCATTGACAATTATCATGGGTGGTATGATGCTGTGGATATCTATCGCCGTGTTTGGACCATTATATAATAGCTTTAGCCAAATGAGTTTCTAATGTTTTCAATTGTAGGAAAAGAAAGGTTTGTACTACTAGTTGGAGAGCATGGTGCTATTTTGTCTCTTTTTATAGGGAAAAAGTTACACAAACGTCTTTATGCTCCCGGCACTTCTGTTAGTGATAGAAGAGAATTTAATGCTTTGTTTCAGCAGTATCATAACGCGCCATTAAGCCTTCTTCTAGACATTATGGATCAAAATTACTCGCAGCAATCTTTTCCTGCTGTGAGTGTGCTTGCCATCGATAAGTTAGTCAAAAAGAGAATGGAGCGCGACTTTGACCCAAATGATATTAATGGTGCCATTTCTCTTGGCAGAGAAGAGGATGGAAGAAAAGACTGGAAGTATTTGTTAGTTTCAGTGACACGTACAGAAATAGTAAGTGATTGGGTTGACTATATTGTTTCTTTGCCCAATCCATTTCAAGGCATTTATCTTCTGCCGTTAGAAACAGCTTCAATGGCAAAGCGTTTGCCTTTAGTCGATAAAGAAGGAAAAGCAGAGCAAACAAATTGGCAGCTAATTGTTAGCCACCATAAAGTAAGTGGTATTCGTCAGACAATTATTTACAAAGGCAAAACGCTCTTTTCCCGCCTTATTATGCAGGGCAAAGAGAATATGCCAGAGCTGCTAGCGGGTTTTATTGAACAAGAAACACTGAATACCATTGAATATTTAGGACGACTTTCTTTTTCAGAAGAAAGTAAATTAAATATTACAATTGTGGTAAGTGAAGAAATAAAGCAGCATCTATCTCAAAATAGAATACAAGATCATTATGTTGAGGTTTTAACACCTAACGAAATAGCAAAAGCATTAGGATATAACGAAATATCTGAAAAGAATGATAAATTCTCAGATATTTTCTTTGCTGCACATTTCTTAAACTCAAAACCGGCACTGAAGTTAAATACTAAAACAACCAGTAGACTTTCCATGATGTCAGCTGGTTTAAAATATTCAACCATATTAGTAACGCTTCTTATACCACCGCTAGTTGTTTTGCCACTCTATACGCTGTACGAGGTGTATAGTACGAATAGTAAAATAAAAACGCTAGAAAATGACAAAGCTCAAATAGAAGCACAATGGAAAACGGTTCAGAATGCCAGTGATTATGATATTGACGAATCTTCAAAGATTACAGAAATAGTAGGAATACATACTAAAATAAGTGATATTACACTAAGTCCTAACCCACTTTTTAGAAGATTCCAAGATACCATCAAGAAAGATGCCATTGCAAAATCGATTCAGTGGAGTTATAGCCATAGCTTTGACGCTGAGAACAGTATTTCTCCCCGAATCAATGCTAAATTTGATTTAGAATATATTAATATTGGCGATAATGTAGACAACTTATTTGGAAACTTTGAAAGCTTTTCTAGGCGGTTAAAGCAACAGTTTAACGAGTATGATGTAAGCCACACTAAATTGCCTGAGAAAATTACGTTAGGTGAAAAAGCACAGGTGATCAATATGCAGGTTACAATTTCAACCAAGCTTGATAATAGGCGGTAACAAATGAAATTAAATGAACTTAGAAATAAGTTGATTTTAAGAAGTGTCATTTACTTACTTATTGTAGGTGCGTTGATTGCCAGCTATAGCTTTATTGCATCTTACCAAACAGAAGCAGATCAAAAATATAAGTGGCTTAAAAACGATATTAATTCATTAAGAAGTAAAATTAGCAACCTAGACGAACAAAAAGTTGAGTTTGCAAATGCAGTAATAGTGTGGGAAGGATTGCCAGCGTATCACAAGCAGATGATGGGAATTCAAATTACAGGCGCAGAAGCTATTTTAACCGACCTTTACGAAGAGTTTCGTTTAAAAGATGTGAGTACAACTTTTTCTAAACCGGCATTATTAAACTCACCTGAAATGCAAAAAGATACAGTTTCTGTTGAAGTGAGTGATAATAATACGATGTCATTTTCAGTTTATAATGATCAACAAATATATCAATTTATATATGCGCTTAGAAAGAGATTCCCAGGCTATATAAAAATAAAAAACATAAATATTAATAGAGTAGAAAGGCCCTCAGCATCAAGCTTAAGGCAAATATCTGAAGGTAAAGTGCCCGCCTTAATCAGAGTTTCAATAGATTTTACTTGGTATGCGCTAAAGAAACCAGATGCACCTGAAACGGAGACACAGGAGCGTCCATCATGAAAAAAATGATTTCTTCTATTTTTATGATGGTTGGATTTTTCTCAATGGCATCTGCACAAGAAAAACCTTTACCTGCATCACCACCGCCAGCAAAAGATTCTGATTCAGGTGCTGATTTTTCGAGCTTAATGTTTTTGCCAAATGAGTTGGAAAACATCAAGAAAGCTGAGCGCGCACGTGATACAAAAGTGCCTATTGAAATATTGTTACCTGAAATATTTGGAAGCCAACTTGCAGGGCAGCAGAATACGCGCCCAGAAATTATTGATAATAGAATAAAGCCCGCAGTGGAACCACAAGAGGCTGATGTTTTTGTTTACGAAGAACCTGTCGCATCACTTAATCCTGCTGATACGCCTATTGTATTGCTTAAGTCGGTGCTTTATCTTTCTCCAAAAAATTGGACGATTTGGCTAAATGATAAAAAAATATCTTCCTCAGATGATGCTTACGAAATAGAAAATGAAAAGCTCTACAATATTGAAGTTATGAAAGTGGAGCCTAGGCGTATTATTGGCGTGTGGACAGGGTTTCCTGACACGCTAATAATGTCAGACTTTAAAGAGAGAACTATCGACTTGGGCGGTGAGATTTATGCTAGTGAAGACATGCAGCTTGTGTATGATGCGTCTAAAAAGAGAATAGCATTTATCCTAGAGCCAAATCAAGCCATTGTGCCTTATTTGCTTAGTGTCTTTGAAGGTAATAATAATGCTAAAGCAGAGTTGTTTAATGAAACAAAGATAGATAACAAAAGTGAAGAGCTGCCAATAGAAGAATCGCAGCAACAAGATGCAACGCTACAGAATGTTAAGCCTGCTAAAGTTGAGAGTAATCAGCCAACGGATAGATTAAGTAGGCAAGAAATGAACTTAGAAAAATATAAGAAACAAATTGATTTGTTACAGAGTATGCTTTCTTCACTCAATCAATAAGCGATAATTAACTGGAGTACGAAATAGTGTCATCACACGTTGCTATAAATGAAAATCTTACCTCACCCATGCAAGTTGATAATGTTTGTAAATCATTTGGTGATCATCACGTTTTAAAAAATGTGTCACTTACGGTTAATGAGGGAGAGATATTTGGTTTAATTGGATTAAATGGTGTTGGTAAAACAACATTAATAAAAATTATTCTAAATTTACTGAAACAAGATGCTGGTAATGTAACCTTTTTTGGAGAATCAACGTTATTGCCAAAAAGCCGGCGTTATATTTCATATTTACCAGAAAAGTTCTATCCATCACCATTACTAACGGGTGAAGAGTTTTTAAGAATTGCACTTTCTTATTATAAAAAAGATTTGGATATTGCTAAAGCAAAAGAAAAAGCAGCAATTCTTAAGCTTGACCCTGAAGTGCTTCATCGTCGTGTGAGTAGCTATTCAAAAGGTATGGGGCAGAAATTAGGGCTTTTATCAGTATTTCTTGCTGAAACACCGCTTTTCCTTTTAGATGAGCCAATGAGTGGTTTAGACCCTCAGGCACGAATTCAGTTAAAAGATTTGCTACTAGAGTATAAAAAAGCAGGACACACCATCTTCTTTAGCTCACATATCCTTGCAGACATTGAAGAAATTTGTGATCGTACTGCTATCATCCATGGTGGTGAGATTTTGTTTGATGGTAAGCCAGAGCAATTCCTGAAAGACTCTAAGGAAAAGAATCTCGAGCGTGCCTTCTTAAAGGCAATTAATGCACAAAGTCAGAAATAATATTGGTGCTTATATTATGCTTTTTTTATAAAAAACGATGCATGATATAGAGATCAACCAGCCCTTTCTCTTGATGCAGGAAGCCTTTAGGGATAGTGCCAACAATCTTAAAGTCGAGTGATTTCCAAAGTGCTACGGAGCGGCTGTTTGTGCTTACTACCACATTAAACTGCATAGCAAGATAGCCTAGTATTTTTGCTTGTTCGATTGCGTGCTCGCCCATATAGCGGCCAATACCATTATTTTGATGGTCTGGGTGTAGCATAAAGCCAGCATTACATACATGGGAGCCGTGCCCCACTTTATTGGGACGAATAACATAAGTGCCAACCACTTGCTCGTCTTGGTAAACAAGATAAGGGTTTGTACCCTTCATCCATATTTCTTCAGCGTCAAAATAATCCATATCATCGGGATAGATGAACGTATCGCCTGTTTTGGTGACCGCTTGGAATATTGGCCAAATGAGAGCAAATTCATCCGCTTTAGCGGGGATTATGGTAATCCCTTCCATTGCTAAAACTTAACTGCTAAAATTTCGTAATAGCGCACGCCTTTTGGTGTGTTGATTTCAACTGAATCACCTAAATGTTTACCAATTAAGCCACGTGCAAGCGGAGATGCAATGGAGATACGCTTCTTATTAAGGTCAGCTTCATACTCACCTACAATTTGATAAGTGCTTTCTTCTTCAGACTCTTCATCAACTAAGGTGACAGTTGCACCAAAGGTTACTTTCGTACCACTTAATGATTTCAGGTCAATGACTTCAGCACGCACTTCAAAGTCTTCAAGTATTGCTAAACGACCTTCTGAAAAACTTTGTTTTTCACGTGCTGCATGATATTCAGCATTTTCTGAAAGGTCACCATGAGCTCTGGCTTCCGCAATTTGTTCAGTAATAGCGGGGCGATCAATCGTCTTAATTTTATGAATTTCTTCTTTTAGCCTTTCAAAGCCTTCAGTCGTTATGGGTGCTTTGCTGCTCATGTTCGATCTCCCTGATATATAAAATACAAGCCGAGCATAATAGCATGTTCTTTCTTTGCAGTAAAAAGTAATGTGTATGTTCATTACCGTTATGCTGTAGAAAAAACTAAATGGCTACGCTCGACTCGTTACTAATTCATTAATTGGCTTTAAAATAGGACTGTAATGCTCTGACTTCAAGCCCTTTATCTTCTTTTAATCGACGAATTGCTTTTACTAGCGCTTCAGAGCCTGCCATTGTTGTACTATAAGCAATCTTGTGCATCAATGCAGAGCGGCGAATGCTAAAGCTATCAGAGATAGCTTGAGAGCCTTCAGTCGTGTTGATAACCAAGTCAATACTGCCATCTTTAATACGATCCACAATATGCGGACGGCCTTCTAAAACTTTATTAACGGTTTCGGTTTTTACGTTATTATCCGTTAAATATTTAGCAGTACCGCGAGTAGCAATAATATTAAACCCAAGTGCTTGCAAATCAGTGGCTATTTTAAGTGCTGTCTTTTTGTCACCATCACGCACCGAAACAAACACGTTTCCTTCAGTTGGTAGTGGATTACCAGCAGCAAGTTGTGCTTTTGCAAATGCACGACCAAAGCCTTTATCAAGCCCCATCACCTCACCAGTAGACTTCATTTCTGGGCCAAGCAAGACATCTGAATTCTGGAAGCGCGAGAATGGGAACACAGCTTCTTTCACCGCAATATGCTTATAGTCGCACTCTTCCAGTTTGAAGCTCTTTAAAGATTCACCTGCCATAATACGTGATGCAATTTTAGCAACAGGCACATTGGTGGCTTTCGCAACAAACGGAACAGTGCGGCTCGCGCGCGGATTCACTTCAAGAATATAGATGTTTTTTCCTTGAATCGCGAATTGAATATTCATTAAACCTTTCACTTCAAGCGCAAGCGCAAGCTTCTTGGTTTGTGTTTTGATTTCTTCAAGTACCGCTTTGCTTAATGAGTGAGGAGGGAGTGAGCATGCTGAATCACCAGAGTGAATACCTGCTTCCTCAATATGTTCCATAATACCTGCGATATAAACGTCTTTTCCGTCAGAAATGGCATCTACATCCACTTCAATCGCATCATTCAAAAAGCCATCTAATAAAAGTGGGCCTGTTTCAAAGATATATTCTTTACCTTTAAGATATAAATCTAGCGCATCACCATCATGAATAATTGCCATGGCACGGCCACCAAGAACATAAGACGGACGCACTACAAGAGGGTAGCCCATTTTTTCTGCCGTAGCACGTACACTTTCAATTGAATGACAAATCGCGTTGGCAGGTTGCTTTAATTCTAGTTTATCTAAAAGTGCTTTAAATTGTTCGCGGTCTTCTGCTAAATCAATCGCAGCTGGAGATGTGCCAATAATCGGAATATTTTGAGATTCTAGATATTGTGCAAGTTTTAATGGGGTTTGACCACCAAGTTGAACCACAACGCCTTTTAACTTCCCTTTTTGCTGCTCTTTCTGAATCACTTCAAGCACATGCTCGTCGGTAAGTGGTTCAAAATAGAGTCTGTCAGAAGTGTCATAATCGGTTGAAACGGTTTCAGGATTACAGTTAATCATAATGGTTTCATAACCTGCCTCGCGCAGCGCATAAGCCGCATGCACACAGCAATAGTCAAATTCAATGCCTTGACCAATGCGGTTTGGGCCACCGCCAAGAATCACAATCTTTTCTCTATTCGTCACGGCTGCTTCGCATTCTGCATCGGTGACACCATCGCCTTCATAGGTGCTATACATATAAGGTGTGACTGAATCAAATTCAGCCGCGCATGTATCCACGCGTTTGAAAACAGGTCTTACACCCGCTGAATGACGGATCTTAGAAACAGCAGTCGCGGAAAGGTTGGTGAGTTCTGCTAAGCGTTTATCAGAGAATCCCTGTTTTTTAAGAAGCAATAAATCTTCTTTATTTTCAGGTAAGCCAGATTTGCGAAGCTCGGCTTCACGGTCAACAATTTCCTTTAACTGCTCAAGGAACCAAGGGTCATATTTGGTAATCTGGTGAATATCTTCTAGCGATAAACCTTGACGAATCGCTTGTGCAATACGCAATAAACGATCTGAAAGAGGCTTGGCAATATTTGCGCGCAAAGAGTCTTCGTCGCTACCAATTTCAATTTCATTTAATCCGGTCAAGCCAGTTTCCATAGAGCATAATGCTTTTTGAAGAGACTCTTGGAAGTTTCTACCCATTGCCATGGCTTCACCTACAGAGCGCATGGTGCTGCTGAGGGTTGCTTCTGTGCCTTCAAATTTCTCGAAGGTAAAGCGAGGGATTTTGGTGACAACATAATCAATCACTGGCTCAAACGATGCAGGAGTTACTTTGGTGACATCGTTCAAGATCTCATCAAGTGTGTAGCCTACGGCTAGTTTTGCAGCAACTTTCGCAATTGGGAAGCCTGTGGCTTTAGAAGCAAGAGCAGATGAGCGCGACACACGTGGGTTCATCTCAATGACTACTAAGCGTCCATCTTCTGGGTTCACTGCAAATTGTACGTTCGAACCACCTGTGTCCACACCAATTTCACGAAGCACTGCAAGGCTGGCATCGCGCATATATTGGTATTCTTTATCGGTTAATGTGAGGGCGGGTGCAACGGTGATACTATCACCTGTATGCACACCCATTGGGTCAACATTTTCAATCGAACAGATGATGATGCAGTTATCCGCTTTGTCGCGCACCACTTCCATTTCATATTCTTTCCAGCCAATGATAGATTCATCAATCTGAACTTCATGGGTAGGAGATACATCTAGTCCATTACGAACGATGGCTTCAAATTCTTCACGGTTATAAGCCACGCCACCACCAGCACCACCAAGTGTGAATGATGGACGGATGATAGCAGGTAAGCCAATATCGTCTAATGCAGCCATTGCTTGCTCAATGGTTTTAACGATAGTATTGCGTGGCACTTCAAGGCCAATTTTTGCCATTGCTTTGTTGAATTGGTCGCGATCTTCGGCTTTCGCAATCACTTCTGGTTTTGCACCAATTAGTTCTACATTGTATTTTTTAAGGATGCCCATATGCGCTAAATCCATCGCGCAGTTTAATGCTGTTTGTCCACCCACCGTTGGAAGAATAGCATCGGGCTTTTCCTTAATGATAATTTTTTCAACAATTTCTGGAGTGATGGGCTCAATATAGGTGGCGTCAGCTAGCTCTGGATCTGTCATGATGGTTGCTGGATTCGAGTTTACCAATGCAACGCGATAACCCTCTTCTTTGAGTGCTTTAATGGCTTGTGTTCCGGAATAGTCAAACTCACACGCTTGGCCGATGACAATGGGTCCAGCGCCGATGACAAGGATGGATTTGATATCAGTACGTTTTGGCATGGTTAATCCGGTATTTTGTATGGTTAAATATTATGTTTAGCTTACGTTGCAAATTATCATTAAGAGGCTTTTTTCTTTTTCGTCTTCGACTTACCGTGGTGCTGTTCCATCAAATCGATAAAGCGATTAAATAGATGGGCACTATCTTTAGGGCCTGGTGATGCTTCAGGGTGGTATTGCACTGTAAATAAAGGACGAGTTTTAGAGCGAATGCCCTCTACCGTGCCATCAAAAAGTGAGCGATGCGAAATTTCAACGTCTTTTGGTAAGTTTTGGTCACTCACTACGAAGCCATGATTTTGGCTCGTGATTTCAACTTTCTTGGTTCTTAGGTCTTGTACTGGGTGGTTACTTCCACGGTGACCTTGTGGCATTTTTGTAGTTTCGCAGCCAAGTGCCAGTGATAATAGCTGGTGCCCTAAACAAATCCCAAACATAGGAAGGTTGGCTTCAATCAATGTTTGAAGAACAGGGATTGCATATTCACCTGTTGCTGATGGATCGCCAGGGCCGTTAGAAAGGAAGATGCCATCTGGCTTGTGTTTTAGAATATCTTCTGCTGAGGTTTTTGCAGGCACCACAATCACTTCACATCCAACTTCAGCGAGTGAACGTAGGATGTTAAGTTTTGCACCATAATCAATCGCTACCACCTTAAAGAGTGGCTTAGCGGTGTTGTTATATTTGTTTTGTACCATTTGCCATGCGCCAATCGTCCAATGATGAGTCCGTTGGCTCGAAACGCCAGAGGCTAGTTCCATGCCTTTCATTGACGGGTGTACTTCTGCAAGTTTTTGCAAGCGTTCAATGTCTAAGTCTCTTGCTTTCTCAAAATAGCAAATAGATACGTTTTGAGCGCCATTCTTACGAATAAGGCGCGTGATAGCGCGTGTATCAACGCCGCAAATGCCAGTTAATTTCTTGGCTTTCAACCATTCGTGAAACGATTCATTTGAGCGGTAGTTTGAAGGCGAGGTGATGTTCTCTCTGACAATTAAGCCTCGTGCAGCAGGAGCAGCGGCTTCCATATCGTCAGTATTAGCGCCCACATTTCCGATATGTGGGAAAGTGAAGGTGATAATTTGACCCGCATATGAAAGGTCCGTTAGTGTTTCTTGGTATCCGGTAAGTCCCGTGTTGAAGCAAATCTCTCCAACAGCAATGCCTTGCTCGCCAATTCCTTGTCCATAAAATATACTTCCATCAGCAAAAACGAGAGCAGCAGTAGCGTGTTGGGGTATAGATTGGCCAGTATTGGTCATGATGTGCGATCCCTTAAAAATTTGTTTAGATTTTAAGAGTTTGCCAAAAGCTCCCTGCCAGCGGGCAAACTTTGCGGAATATATGGATTCTACGCCTCACTGTCAACAGCTAATCATTGTGGTTGCAGGTATAAATTTTTTATTTTACTTACTTAAATTATAGTTGGTATCTATAGTGCATTAATTACCATTAAAGGAGAGTGTTTTTATACCATTAAAGGAGAGTGTTTTTATGGCATCTTATATTAAAATAATATTTGCTCTTTTCTCAATAACTATGCTGACTGCATGTAACACTGTGAAGGGTTTTGGTGAAGATTTACAGAATTTGGGTGATTCTATTGAAGAAAGTGCCAACTAATTTTGCTACGCATAAATATTAAAAGTTTCCGCTTTAGAGAGTGACTTCTAAGAGGAAGCTTTTTTATGTGTGGAGTGTGTACCAGATTTATTTTTCCAACGAATCGCACAAAATAGGCTTGCTGCTGTTACGATATAGAAAGCAAGTTGAATACCCATCGGGCTTTCAGAATAACCAAATAAAGCATGTAGCACTTGTCCAACAAAACCATCTTGGCTAATAATATGGCCACTATTCCAAGCAGTTGAAGTCCAAAAAGATAGCATGTCTGCTGCCACTAAATATTTAGCACCATTGGCGGCCATACCAGCAGCAAGAAACACGAGTAGCCAGCTTGTCACTTTGAAGATGTTCTTGGTTGGTATCTGTAATAATCCAAAATAGAGCAGTGCGCCAATAACAGTTCCGCCCACTAGGCCAATGCTACTACCCAGTAAAACTGTGCTAAGTGGAGTGCCAGAGGCTAAAATACCATGGGTGAATAAAATGATCTCAGAGCCTTCACGAATTCCTGTGATGGCAATCACCACAGCAAGTGAGTACATTGGAAGTGATCCGTCAGCGACTTTTTTACCTACATTCTTTAGGTGTGCAGCTAATTGTTTGGCGTGTGTTGCCATCCATAATACAGTCCAAGCAATGAGTGCAGTAGCGGTGAATAGAATAATAGCATTGAATAGTTCTTGCCCAAGACCTTCTGCTGCCATTGAAATTTCATTCGCAAAATAAGCAACAATGGCAGAACCTGCAACTGAGCCCAATAGGCCAGCAGCAATCCACTTTGCGCGTCCTTCAATGCCTTTAGTGGCTGCGCTAATAACACCCAGAATAAGGGCTATTTCTAAAATTTCTCTGAAAACAATGATGGCTGATGATAGCATGATAAAATACTATGAGAAAAATCAAAATCTACTTGGCAATAATTTTGCCTTGTGCGGTTTCAGGGTTGAATTCTCCAAAGAACCCATACTCGCCCGCCTCAAGTGGGCCAAGAAAGACGACCGCTTTACTGTTGCCGCTAATAATTTTTTCACGATGAAGTTCATTGCTCTCAAATTCTTCAGGTGTAGCATCTTGATTGTCCACAACAAGTTTGAACTTAACATTGGCAGGCACTTCAATAGTTGCAGGTGAGAATACATGTTCTTTAATTGTGATAGTGAAAACAGGTTTCTCATCTGCATGTGCAAAACTTGTATATGATGCGACAAGTAATGTGATTCCTAGTGCTATATTTGTAAAAATTCGTAACATTAATGTTCTCTCCACTTAAATAAGTGCATATAATAATAATCATTCTCAATATGTAAGGCAAGTTATTTTTATTTTCTTTCATATGTTTGATGACAATACCTATTTTAAAAGTAGGAAAAGTGTAAATATTAAAAGCTATTTCTATGGATTAGTAGGATTTTCTCGTATAGAATGTTTGTAATATTACAAATACTTGACAAAAAAACATGGAATTGTAATAAAACTGTAACATTTACATGTTATGATTGGTAATGTTAGTAACGATTTAAGGTTTGGGAAACGATTTTAGGAGATAGACCATGATTATTAAGTACATTAAATATGCATCACCATATTTACATATGAAATACAGCTCTTCAGCGTGGGCAATGGCAATTATTGGTGCGATTGCAATTTCAATGATGCCAGAACTTTCTTTTGCAAATGCAATTGAAGATACTGTCTGTGCAATTGTTGGGCAGTTGGCTGGACCAGTTGGTCGAGGTATTGCAGCAGTGGCTGTAATTTTCCTTGGTTTTTCATTGTTTATGGGTAAAGTAACTTGGGGTCTCGCACTGGCGCTTGGTATCGGTATTGCCGCTATTTTTGGTGCACCAGAGATTGTCGCTCTTTTAGGTGGTGGTGAAGAAGAAGCGTGTGCTGGGCAATTGGATGCTGATTAAGCAGTAATTTAGACAAAAGATTGTTTTTTATTAAAAAAAGGCCTACTTTTAAAAGTAGGCCTTTTTTGTTTGTGTTAGGATAGGGAGTTTAAAATTTGTTTAAGGCGACAAATACAAAAGCTGGATTAGCGTTGGAGAGCCCTGATGCGGATTTCATCCCTTATGCCTGCCATTATTTGCCAGACACATTGCTGACGAAAAATGGCGAGTTGATGAAGGTGTTAAAAATCACTGGTTTTATGCAGGAGCAAGTGGGAGCAAAACATCAAGATGTCAGAGAAGTGTTAAGGGGAGCTATTCAAAAACATATACCTGATGCAAGCTTTGCAATGTGGATACATACTATTCGTAGAAAAAAAGATATGAGCTTAAAAGCGCGTTCTACTAATGTTTTTTCGCAAAAAATATCGGATGAGTGGGAAAGTAAGCATAGCTGGAAAAGTTCTTACGTAAATGAAATTTATCTCACGGTTATTAAAGAAAGTGCACCTTTTAAAATCAAAAATATTAAACAACTTTTTAGAAGCCTTTCTTTTAAAAGTTTAAATAATTGGCACGAACGATTCTTAGCTGGTTCGAATCAACAGCTAGATGAAGTTGTTCATAAAATAAAAGCTGATTTAGAAGTTTTTGGTGTAAAAAAACTTTCATTAGTTGCATTCAAAGGCGCTTATTATTCCGAGCCACTTCAATTCTTATCAAAAATTTTAAGTCTTGCAGATAGCCCTGTTCCGTTGATGCCAGTTAATTTGTCTGAAGAATTATCTTCCTATAAAGTGGCTTTTGGCTTTAATGTTTTAGAGGTGGTGAGTGCAGTAGGAAAACGTTTTGCTTCTATACTTACTTTAAAAGAATATCATGAATTAGCATTAACTGAATTGGATAAGTTTTTACAACTTCCACAAGAGTTTATCATCACACAAACGCTTGATTTTATTAATAGCAAACAAGCGCTAGAGCATTATCGCAAGCAAGCGTATGTGTTAAATGCCAGTGGTGATGCTAAGTTTTATGAAATAAGTGGATTAAAGAATATTATCGATGGTGGAGAAGGCAGGAAGAACGCTTATGGCGAGAGTCAAATGACGGTCATGTTGCTTAATAGTGAATTGCAAGGTCTTGAGAATGATATTGACAGTGCTTATAAGGTGCTATCAGCACTGGGCATGAATGCAACAAGAAGAGACTTGCGAATGGAGGAGTGTTATTGGGCAAATCTGCCTGCTAATTTCTCTTTTGTAACACGAAGGAAACCAATTAATACAAACCGCTTTGCGGGAATGATTTCACTTTCTAGTGAAGAGTTTGGAGCCAAAGATGGTAATAAGTGGGGTGAAGCCATTACTACCTTCCGTACAATGGCAAATACACCCTTCTTTTTTAGCTTTCATCTAGGAGATGGTGGTCATACAGCCATTATGGGGCCAAAAAAAAGCGGTAAGAAAACATTGCTTCACTTCTTGCTTTCGCAATCTAGTAAAGTAAATCCAAAAATATTTTATTTTGGCTGTTCAAATAAAATGTCAAAATTTACGGAAGCAATGGAAGGAAAGCACCATCAGATAAATCGCGAAAATGGAGGCGAAAATCCATTCTCACTAGCGGCAACGCAAGAAAATCTAAGCTTCTTTTTTAAGTGGTTGACACTGTTGATTGGAAAAAGATTACACGATTTGGATGAAAATGAAAAGAAGCTGCTCCAACAGGCTGCTAAATTCTTGCTTAAATTGCCGCCAGAGCAACGGTCACTGCTGAAGCTTCTTCCAGGTATCAAGAAAGCAGGTAATACCTCAATATATACGTCATTAGAAAGGTGGGCTGACAAAGAATATGGGGAGTGGATAGCAAAAAGTAACGTTGATTTGTCGTCAAATAATTTTCACAGTTTTGATGTGTCTGCCTTGCTTCATTTTAAAGACGTTTTATCACCAATTTTACATGTAATATTACATAAAATTGAGTCTGAATTGACGGGTAAACCTACTATTATCGTATTTGATGAGGCGTGGGACATCCTAAATCACCCCTCGTTTATGCCAGATTTATCGTTTATACTTGATAAGTTTGCAGCTAAAAATGCTATTTTTGTGTTTTCTACAGAGAATGTTGCAGATTCAAACGCCTCTTTAATACCAAAAGAGGTCGCTTTAAAAGTAACCACTAAAATTTTTACTCCCAATAAAGATGCTGAAAAATATAGCCAATCTTACATGAAAATTTGGGATTTAAGTGATGCAGAATTTGAGAAATTGGTTGAAATGCAGGTTACAAAACAGCAATTTATGATAAAAACAGAAGAAAACTCTATTGTTCTAAAAGGTGATTTTCGTGATGTTGACTCACTCATTTCTTTGATGAAATAGTCTATTTGTTCAAATGTAAAAAAAATGCTATAATGGTTCTTTAGTCATTGCTGTGTGGGATTGGTTTTTAGTTTATGGGGAGGATTTTTCCTAGATTTGGGTTGGGGTGGTCGGAGTTTGTAAAGGTTGGGGTGTGG
>CAYGTX010000002.1:0-23065 GCA_964352935.1 uncultured Rickettsiales bacterium
GCCTAAGGGTGAATATAACCGCGAAATGTCACTCGCACCATTAACGAACTATCTTTCAGAAGCGTTGGGTGGAAAATCGATAGGGTTTGCTGTTGATTGCATCGGCGAGGCCGCTGAAAGCGCAGTAGCAGAAATGGAAGATGGTGGAGTTTTGCTGCTGGAAAACCTACGTTTTCATGCTGGCGAAGAAAAAAATAATCCAAAATTTACTGAAAGCCTAGCAAAGCTCGGTGATGCCTACGTAAATGACACATTTTCATGCTCGCACCGTGCGCATGCATCGATTGTTGGATTGGCTAAAAAATTGCCATCTGCTGCAGGTTTGCTGCTACAATCTGAAGTCGAGAGTTTGCAGGCATTGCTTGGCAGTGCAGAACATCCGATGGCGGCAATTGTAGCGGGCTCTAAAGTTTCAACCAAACTTGCATTGCTACAAACACTCGTGAAGAAAGTGGATATGCTCGTTATTGGTGGTGCGATGGCCAATACTTTTTTGAAAGCGAAAGGTTATGCTGTTGGTAAATCGCTTTATGAAAAAGACTTAGTGTCAGTTGCAAAAGACATTATTCTAAAGGCAGAAAAAGCCAATTGTGAAATTTTCTTACCAAGTGATGCAGTGGTGGCGCGTGAACTAAAACAGCAGCCAGAGTGCCAAATAGTGGATGTAGATAAAGTGCCAGCAGATCAGATGATTCTTGATTTAGGGCCAGAAACCATTGCGGCGTTACATGAGAAGCTAAAATCATTTAAAACTGTGGTGTGGAATGGGCCAGTTGGTGCATTCGAATTCCGTCCTTTTGATGTGGCGAGTATCTCAATTGCGCGTTCGCTAGCATCCTTGACTGCTAATGGTACGATTAAAAGTGTCGCTGGTGGTGGAGATGTGCTGGCTGCACTTTCATGTGCGGGTTTGCAGGACAGTTTTACCTATCTTTCCACTGCAGGTGGTGCGTTTTTAGAGTGGCTTGAGGGTGCTGAGCTGCCCGGTGTTGCTTCGTTGAGTGATTAGTTACTACCCATAATTAACACAAAATAATTGTGAATATTTTTTAATCCACATTTTTTCTTGCTAAATTGTAGTAGGTTAGTTTATAGTGCCTTCTCTTAAGAGTGGGACAGGCGTATATATGCGCTTAAATAGTGAGTAGTTTATGGCTGACAAAGAAAAAAAGCTTACCAAGCAAGAAGCGTTAAAAGAAGAGAGTATCTATCTTGCGGGCGACATTGCTAAAGAAATGGCAGATGCAAGCACGGGTGCAGTAAGCAACGAAACGTATGATCTCTTAAAGTTTCATGGCTCATATTTTGGATATGACCGTGACACAGCCACTCAGCGCAAGAAAGCTGGGCTGGAAAAAGAGTGGGAATTTATGGTGCGTATGGTGTGCCCTGGTGGTCGCCTAACTGCTAGCCAGTATCTAGCGCTTGATGAAATTGGTGAGAAATATGCCAATAGCACAATGAAGATCACCACGCGTGAAACGTTCCAGTATCACTGTGTCGTGAAAGAAAACATGAAAAAGCACATTGCTGCAATTAATCAGCTTTTGCTTACCACATTAGGTGGTTGCGGTGATGTAGTGCGAAATGTGATGTGCACATCAGCACCATATATTGATAAGAAACATGCAAGAATTTTGGCTGATATGCGTGAAATAGCCGCGTTTTGTAAACCAAAAACCAGTGCCTACCATGAAATTTGGTTGGATGGCGAGAATGTAGCACGTTCTCCAGAAACTGAGGATTACGAGCCGTTATACGGTAAAACCTATTTGCCACGTAAATTTAAAATCGCGGTGACGATTCCTGAAGATAACAGCATGGATGTGTATAGCCATGATTTAGCTTTCATCCAAATTTGGGAAGGGGAGACGCTAAAGGGTTATAATGTACTTGTTGGTGGTGGCATGGGTATGTCGCACAATAAGACAGAAACCTATCCATGTGTGGCAAAAAATATTATGTTCATCGCTCCTGATGAGTTGCTAAGAGCTACAGAGGCTGTCATTAAATTAACACGTGACCATGGTGATAGGACCAATCGTAAGCATGCGCGTTTAAAATATGTAGTCGCCGAAAAAGGCTTGGAGTGGACAAAGTTAACACTCGCCGAATATTTTGGCAAAGAATTGCAAACACCTCATGCAATGCCAGCGTTGCAAGTGCCTGACCATATGGGTTGGCACGAACAAGGCGACGGTAAATGGTTTATTGGCGTGCCAGTAGATGGTGGGCGTATCGGTGATTTTGAATATGGTAAATATCGCAGTGGTTTTTATAAGTTGGTAGAACAATATCAACCAAATGTGATTTTAACTGCCGATCAAAACATTATATTTGCTGATATTGATGCTAAAGATAAAGCAGGTATTGAGGCGGTGCTGAAAGAGCACCACATCAAATTGCGTGAAGAAATCACAGAGGTACATCGTTACTTCTTGGCCTGTGTGGCGCTTCCAACCTGTGGATTAGCACTGGCAGAAGCGGAGCGTGCGCAACCAGACATGGTGAAAATAGTTGAAAAATCGTTAGACAAACATGGTCTGATTGATGAGCGCATTGCCGTGCGTGTGACGGGTTGCCCTAATGGGTGCGCACGTCCATATCTTGGTGATATTGGTATTGTGGGTAGAACGCCTGGGCATTATGCCATCTATGTGGGTGGTGATTTTGAAGGCACACGTTTAAATACGAAAATATTAGACCGTTTCCCTTATGAAAATTTGGGGGATGTGCTGGATATTTTATTTAGTGAGTTTGTCGCAGGCAGAAAAGAAGGCGAAGGCTTTGGTAATTTTGCAAATCGCTATGGCGAAAAAGCACTAAGTGAAAAGTTGGCAGCAACATTAGGTGGTGAATATAAGTGGGCGAAAGCTTGCTAGCTGAAGCCAATGCGATGTTAATGAAGAGGTTAGACGTAGATGTTACCCATTGCCATTAATGTTGCAAAATTGCAGATTGCGCTGGTGGGTGATAGCAAATCGGTTGCAAGGCGATTGGCACTATTAGATCAGGCTGGAGCGGGTGATAATATCAAAGTGTTTTCGCAAACGCCGTGTAAGCCATTGGTTAAAATTGCAAAAGAACGCTTAATAAAGCGCTGGCCAACAGCGGATGAACTGCAAGATTGCGCCATTATTTTGGGTGCTGATTTAGAAGAAGAGCAAGAGCGTTTGCTGGCTGAAATGGCTCGAAAGAGCAAAGCATTGTTAAATATTGAAGATCGCAGACAATATTGCGATTTTTATTATGCGAGTATTATTAGGCGAGGAGACTTGGTGTTCTCGGTGAATACTAACGGTAAAAGTCCTGCGCTTGCAATGCGGATGCGCAAAAAGTTAAAAGAAATATTCCCACCAATTTGGGCAAAACGATTGGATGAGTTGGCGCAGTTAAGGCAGACATGGAAAAAAGAAGGTGCTTCGTTTAAAGAGGTGCTGGATAAAAGTAACGTAAAAATAGACGAGTATTTTAAAGATTAGGGATTTATTAGATAACGCTCCTGCGAAATTTTCCTAAATTTTGCAATGAGCCTAAGCCCTTTGGGCACTAAAGAGACTCGGACTAATGTCCTCGTTTCACTCCCTAAAGATTAAAACAAGAAAATATGACACATTCACTTAGCCGATTACAGACCTATTATGGCCATCTGGAAGCAGATGAATTGTTGCGCGTGATGATTAAAGAAGAGTTTAAGGATAAAATTACGCTGGTGTCATCGTTTGGAGCAGGTTCGGCGTTGTTGTTATCACTTGTGGCGGAAGTAGATGATAGCTTGCCCGTGATGTTTTTGGAAACAGGCAAGCATTTTCCTGAAACATTAGAATATGTTGATGCGCTAACCGAGCATTTAGGTTTAAAAAATGTGCAACTATTGAAGCCAGATCCGGCCTTAGTCAATAATATTGATAAGGATGGAAGTTTGTGGAGCAATCAACCAAACCGCTGTTGTTGGTTGCGCAAGGTTGAGCCATTGCAGCGTGCATTAAGCGATTTTAAAGTGTCGGCATTGATTACGGGGCGCAAACGTTATCAAACCGAGCAGCGTGCTGATATGCAAACGATAGAATTGCATGATGATGGCCGTTTTCGCATTAATCCACTTGCTTCGTGGGATAAAGAGCGCGTAAAAGCTGAATTTAAGAAACGTGGTTTGCCTGAGCATCCGCTTGTTGAGAAAGGCTATCTATCAATCGGCTGTGCGCCATGTACGCGCATTGTAAAGCCAGGGGAAGATGAACGCTCAGGGCGTTGGGCGCATACGATTGGTTTACCAGGGGGTGACCAAAAAAGTGAATGTGGCATTCATATTGCGGGTAAAGACGTGAAGGTGGATCAGGTGCCAACTACGCCTGATTGGTCGGTATAAAAAAGTGAAGAGTGCTAGGTGCTGAGTGCTAAGTAAAGGTGAAAATGAGTAGTTATAGAGAATTGAAAGTTTGGCAGAAATCGGTTGATTTAGCAAAAGACGTCTATGAGCTAAAGCGTCTTTTTCCTAAAAGCCAGCAATTTAGACAAACAGATAAATGAAACAGAAGAAATTAGCAGAATGTTAAATGGCTTACAACATAGCTTGAAGCAAAAAGCCGCTTAACACTAATAACTAATAATAACTAAATGAGAGAAAAGAATGGATCATCTTGATAAGTTAGAAGCGCAAAGCGTATATATTTTCCGCGAGGCATTCAATAAAATTAATAAGCTGGGCATGTTCTGGTCATTTGGTAAAGATAGTACCGTGATGATTCACCTTGCCCGCAAAGCTTTCTTTGGCAAAGTGCCATTTCCGCTTATCCATTGCGATACCGAGCTTGAAATGGCAGAAGTCTACGCTTACCGCGATAAATATGTGAAAGAGTGGGAGATTGACCTTATCACAGAAATTTGTCCACCGATTGAAACTACCGATCCAACTTTGCCTCCTGCAGCACGTTTAGGTGCGCGTAAAACCGGCGGTATTAAGCAAGTGATGGCAAAACATAAATTTGATGGTTTGTTTGCAGGTATTCGTCGTGATGAAGAGGGTACGCGTGCAAAAGAACGTTATTTCTCTCCACGCGATGCTGAAAGCCAGTGGAATGTAAAAGATCAGCCGCCTGAGTTTTGGGATCAATATATGACGGATTTCCCGCCAAATACCCACGTGCGCGTGCACCCATTACTGCATTGGACGGAGCTAGATGTGTGGGAGTATATCAAGCGTGAAGATATTCCGATGGTGCCACTTTATTATGCCAAAAAATATCACGAGTTTGAAGGCCGTGATTTTGGTGGAAAAATGATGCGTTTCCGTTCACTGGGTGAAAAAGGCATTACGTGGCCACTCGAAAGCTCGGCTTCAACCATCGATGAGATTATTGAAGAGTTGAAAACCACGCGTGTGTCTGAACGTTCTGGTCGTCCGATGGGTGCAGATGAAGATGAATCTTCATTCGAGCGCTTACGTGCCGATGGGTATATGTAATTCACTAAAGATATTTTTGAAACAGAGATTAAGAACATGAAAGCAGTAAATGACATGGCGACCAAAGCACAACAAGACGCGCAACGCGAACAGATGAAAATCGTGATCGTGGGGCATGTGGATCATGGTAAATCAACCTTAGTTGGGCGTATTTTCCACGATACGGATTCTTTACCAGATGGTAAGTTTGAGCAAATTCAGGCCACTTGTAAAAAGCGCGGTATGCCTTTTGAATGGGCGTTTTTGATGGACGCACTTCAATCGGAGCGCGATCAAGGAATCACGATTGATACTACGCAAATTTGGTTTAAAACCAAACAGCGCGACTATGTGATTATTGATGCACCTGGGCATAAAGAATTCTTGAAAAACATGGTATCGGGTGCGGCTAGCTCGGAAGCGGCATTATTGATTATTGATGCCAATGAAGGCGTGAAAGAGCAATCGAAGCGTCATGGTTATTTATTACACTTATTGGGTGTTGACCAAATTGCGGTTGCTGTCAACAAAATGGACTTAGTGGATTATTCACAAGAGAAGTTTGATGCTATTGAGGCCGAATATCGTGAATATTTGAAAGGTATTGGCGTAGAGCCAACCTTTATCATTCCTGTTTCTGCGCGTGAAGGTGACCATATTGTGGGTGCTTCAGACAAAATGCCTTGGTATAAAGGCCCATCTATTGTGTCAGCGCTTGACCACTTCCAAAAGAAGCCAGAAAATACGGAGCTTCCTCTGCGTTTGCCACTTCAAGATGTGTATAAATTTGATGAGCGTCGCATTTATGCTGGGCGCATTGAAAGTGGAAGTTTGAAAGTGGGTGATACATTGTTGTTCTCGCCTTCTAACAAAACCACTCAGATTAAAACTATCGAAAGCTGGAATGCTAAGAAAGAGTTAAAAGAAGCGTCGGCTGGTATGTCGGTGGGCATCACGCTTGAAGATCAGTTGTTTGTGGAGCGTGGTGAAACCGCATCGCATGTTGAAAATGCGCCAAAATTAACCAACTTGTTCCGTGCGCGTTTATTCTGGTTGGGCGATAGCTCGTTGGTGCTAGGTAAGCCTTACAGAATCAAAATCAACACCTCTGAATATCGTGCGGAAGTGCATAAAATTGAGCAGGTAGTGGATACGGATACATTATCACGTAATGAAGCGTTGGAAGTGCCAAAGAATGCGGTGGCTGAAGTGGTCTTCCGTGTGCGCGGGCTTGCGACCATTGATGAGCATCTCGACAACCCTAAAACAGGGCGTTTTGTGGTGATGGACAATTATAGCGTTGTGGGCGGTGGTATCCTTGATATGGATGGCTTTGTTGATCAACGTGTAGCACCGAGAGTGGGTGGTGTGAAATCAACCAATGTGTTCCCTGTTGAGCATAAAATTAGCAATCAACAACGTGCGATTGGTAATGGGCATTTGGGCGGCATTTTGTGGTTCTCAGGTCTTTCTGGTTCGGGTAAAACCACCCTAGCACAAGAGCTTGAAAAGCGTTTATTTGCCAAGGGCTATCAGGTGTATATCTTAGATGGCGATACGGTAAGAACGGGCTTAAATGCTGATTTAGGATTCGCAGAAGAAGATCGTTCTGAAAATCTGCGTCGCGTAGGTGAGGTGGCTTCACTTTTTGCAGATGCAGGTGTGATTGTGATAACAGCCTTTATCTCACCTTATGCGGAAGATCGTCGTAGAGCTCGTAGTGCTGCCTCAGATAAGTTCCATAGTGTGTATATTAATGCATCAATCGAAGTGTGTGAGTCACGCGATCCTAAAGGGTTGTATAAAAAAGCACGCTCGGGTGAAATCAAAAACTTTACGGGTGTTTCAGATCGTTTTGACGAGCCTGATAATGCAGATTTAGTGATTGATAATGGCAGCCAAACCATTGAAGAAAGCGTGGCGCAGCTAGAGGCTTATATTGAGCATCAGCTAGTTACGCCAGTAAAGCGTTTGGTGAATGGTGGTGACGGCATATAAGCAATTTATGTTAAGCTTCCGAGAATTTTCCTAAATTTTTTATGAAGCTTGCTCAAGGCTGGCGGGGTTTTCTAACCCCGCGTCAGCAGCAATATTTTTTGCTATGTTTTTAGATTGTAATACGCATGTAACATTGATGCTTTATAGTAGATCTACTTAGGGGAAGAAGGGGTTAAACGCGATTTTTTTAGCAGGAGACCCTACATGCGATACACAAAGAGTATTTTTATCTTATTTTCATTATTTGCACTTTTACTTTTTCCAGCCATGCCACATGCTGCGCTTGAATATTCCGTCATTAGTTTAAACTTGGTTAGTGCCTCTGAGGTTGTAAGTCTAAGCCACAATATCTCAATGTTTTCTATCTATACTGCCGCTAGTTTGATGGGGCTATGTGCCTTAGGAGTGGTGGTTTTTGTGGTTTGGATGTTAAGCCATATGCGTGTTCAAGCAAAGTATAGTGACTATCGTGCTTAGTATAGTCGTTTCACTTAAAAAGGCACACACATCAAATAGAAACGACTATAAAAGTGCGAATGCGCGCCGCCACTCATGTGGCGATTGAACGAACATAAATTTAGAAAATACCATTGGGCAAACGTGCAGGTTTGAATGATTTTGTGATACAAGCAATCTTCACCTTAATACGTGCGAGCAACATTTCTTCTTTAAAAATATGCTGAAGCATGGTGACGGATGCACCTTTTTTATCTTCAATGATTGTTGAAACCGTGAGCAAGTCGTCTAGGCGGGCGGGTTTTTGAATGTCTAACTCTGCATGGCGCACCACAAAATATAACCCTTCTGTTTCTGCTAGTTCGGTTTGAATAATCCCTTTGTCTCTCAGCATTTCTGTACGAGCGCGTTCCGCATATTTTAGGTAGTTGGCATAATAGACCACCCCACCAGCATCGGTATCTTCGTAATAGACTCTAAAATTGCATTGATGTTGGGTCATCGTTTCCTATTCTTCAATCATTGCGTTTGGTTCACCAAGAGATGTAGATAGCTGTCTTAGCATTTGCTCTATTCTATATGCATGACCTTGCAACGACATATAAAGCCTAACAAACGGATTTGGCACTGTCATGTTTTCAGTCAGAATCAACAATGTTTGATTGTTACCAAACGCTTTGAGCTCAAACACCCAGTTGCCATTGAATGGCAGGCTTGATTCCAGCATTCTGCTGGAGAGTAACGCGTTGTCTTCCGCCAATATATTTTCAGCGATAAGGTGATTGCCATCATGTAACATCACTTTCCATTTTAAAGGAAGGTCAGGGTGGGTTTCGAGCTTTTCAACCGATGCTACGAGTGTGTGCCACTTAGGGAGTTCATTAAAATCGTGTATTTTTGTCCATACTTCATTCACGGGCGCTTGTAGTTTGATGGAACGACTGACACTATATTTTTCATCCATCTGCATTCCTGCAATGCCGCTAATAGCGATTAGTGCGATGATGATGCCAGTAACATAGAGTATGGTCTTTTTCATGATACTAATCCTCAAGCAAACCCATTTGCATGTTAAATTGATTTTTCTCAGGCGGTAAAGGTAGGCTTAGATGCGTAAAGGCTTGTGGTGTGAGCACGCGTCCGCGCGGAGTGCGTTGCAAGAACCCGCGTTGAATCAGATAAGGTTCAATGGTTTCTTCGAGCGTATCGCGCTGCTCTGAAAGTGCGGCGGCAACGGTTTCTACTCCCACAGGGTTAAAGCCATAATTTTCGGCAATAAAACGCATGTAGCGACGGTCTGAACTATCTAACCCCTCATGGTCTACTTCCAGCCTTGTGAGGGCTTCATCGGCTATTTTGGCGTCTATCTTTCCGTTATTATTGACGGAGGCAAAATCTCGTACACGTCTTAAAAGACGGACGGTAATGCGCGGTGTTCCACGAGAGCGACGAGCAATTTCATACGCGCCTTCTTCGCACAAATCCATGTTCAACTTTTTGCTGCCGCGTTCAATCACGCGTTTAAGCTCGTCGGTAGAATAAAATTCCAGCCGTGTTGGAATGCCAAACCGATCACGCAATGGGTTGGAAATAAGCCCTATGCGCGTGGTTGCGCCTACTAAGGTGAATTTAGGCAAGTCAATTTGCACAGTACGCGCGGCTGGCCCTTCACCTATAATTAAATCGAGGCTGAAATCTTCCATTGCGGGATAAAGCACTTCTTCCACGTTTGGATTCAGGCGGTGAATCTCATCAATAAACAACACATCGTTGGGCTGTAGGTTGGTGAGAATTGCGGCTAAATCGCCCGATTTGGTAAGGAGTGGCCCAGAGGTAGAGCGAAACCCAACGCCAAGTTCGCGTGAGAGAATTTGTGCGATGGTGGTTTTTCCAAGCCCTGGTGGGCCATATAAAAGCACATGATCTAGCGCTTCTGCACGTTGTTTTGCCGCTTCGATAAAAACACGTAGATTCTCTTTCGATTGCGTTTGACCGACAAAATCATCCAGCATTTGCGGGCGCATGGCGTGTTCTGGCTGATCCGCTTCTTGTTTTTTTGCGGCGATTAAGCGCGCTTCATCTTCTTGCATGGTTTACGCGCCCCCCAATTCTTTGAGTCCGGCGCGAATAAGCTCGCTTACGCCTGCGTCATTTTGGTTGCTCACAGCGCGTGATACGGCACTGAAGGCATCGCTGCGATTATAACCAAGATTCACCAATGCAGATACCGCATCACCTGCTGCGTTGTTAGCGGGTGTTGCATCGCTGCCAGTGTTGGCGCTAGCGCCCGTGTTTGGCACGGCACTTAAATGTAAGTTACCATCGCCCAGCAGAGCGAACTTATCTTTAAGGTCTAATAAAATACGTTTAGCAAGTTTTGGCCCAACGCCAGATGCAGCGCGGAATGGGGCATCATCTTCTGCTGCTATGGCGGTGGCAAGTTGTGATGGGGTGGCGGTAGAGAGAATTGAAAGCGCCATTTTAGCGCCTACACCACTCACTTTATTTAGAAGCAAAAAGGCTTTCTTTTCTGCCTCAGTGGCAAAGCCATAAAGATGGATGTGGTCTTCACGCACATGGGTTTCAATCCATAATGTTGCCGCCTCAGATTCTGCCGGCAATTGCCTTAAAGTCGCCGCAGAAGCATAAACGTGGTAGCACACACCGCCAACGTCAATGAGCACTGAATCTTCAAGAATGCTTTCAATAAGGCCTTTTAGTTTTCCGATCATTTTACATCTAACTCACAATTTTCTCTTCTTCCTTTTTATCTTATCTCAAGGTGAGGTGCAAGCAAGGTTTGGCTGAGAGGGGCTTTATGCCTAAAATGAGTGTAAAAGAACAATGATAGGAATTTTATAACATCTCGTGATAGGGTGGTTTCGTAAATTTAAAAGAGAGCGTAATGATGATTGAAGCATATTTTGACACTGTAATGGCAACATTTGTGATGCTGGTGACGGTAGTCGTGCAGCACATGGTGGCAACGATTGCGAATGGTCAGCAGAAAAACATGATACCCGGTGTAGTGAATAAAGAGCTAGGGCATGAATCATTTGTATTTAGAAGCCATCGCACCTTCCAAAACTCGATTGAAAATATCCCTTTTATGCTTGGTTTTATTGTGCTGGCGGTTTGGCTTTCTGTTTCTCCTATTTTACTGGCGATTATCACATGGGTCTATGCCATCTGCAGAATCATCCATATGGTTTTATATTATAAAATTGCCACAGAAGAAAATCCGAGCCCAAGAAGTTATTTTTTCATTCTGGCGTTTGTGGCAGAGTTGGTGTTGATTGGTGCCATTATAGCAAAAATAGCTGAGTCTCACTTATAAAAGGAAGCAACGTTTATGACCAAAGAAGTCGCTGTATTATATCGCATGGTAACGAGCCAGCATATTTGCCCTTTCGGCATTAAATCGAAAGATTTGCTAGAGCGCGAGGGCTATAAGGTAGAAGATCGCCCGCTTAAAACGCGTGAGGAAGCCGATGCCTTTAAGGCCGAGCATGATGTGAAAACCACACCGCAAACCTTCATTGATGGCAAGCGCATTGGCGGATATGAGGATTTGGTCAAACATTTTGGCAAAACCACTTTAAAGCAAGAGGGCAAAACCTATCAACCTGTCATCGCTATTTTTGCGACAACGTTTTTGATGGCGATTCCCGCTGCCTATGCGATGCTAGATGTGTTTTCATTCACTCGCACCATCGAACTTTTCATCGCCTTTAGCATGTGCGTACTGGGGATTATGAAACTGCGTGATCTCTACTCGTTTAGTAATCAGTTTATCACCTACGATTTATTGGCAAAACGCGTGGTGCGCTATGCCTATATCTATCCTTTTGTTGAAACAGGGGCGGGTATTTTGATGATTGCCGGCTGGCTGACATGGCTTGCCGCACCCGCTGCGCTATTTATCGGCACAATTGGGGCAATCTCGGTGGTGAAAGCCGTCTATATTGATAAGCGCGAACTCAAATGCGCCTGCGTTGGCGGCGATAGCGATGTGCCACTAGGACTTATCTCCTTTACCGAGAATATCTTTATGGTGGGCATGGCGTTGTGGATGTTGGGTGGGGTTTAGGCTCAAACAAGCGATTTAAGAAAGTATGAGTGATTAAAATAAGGACAAATTTTCAAACTGATTTGTTTAATATACTTTAGTACATCGCTGATAATAAAGACTACGAGTGTTGAGAGGAGATTTCTGCTAAAAAAGATATTCAATCTTTTTTACTTGAAATGGTGGACGCTGGGCGAAAAAGTTCGAACCGTTTGATTGAAACTTTGCAGGAATGGACTATAGTCTTGAGTAAAATCAATACTACAACGGTAATATCTCATGATCACTGCTGATTATATAAATATAGAATCTTATCCTTCTTTATTATCCAAACTTCCTTGGGAAATTACTGGGAGTCTAGAAGAAATTATTATTTCTCTGATAAAGAGCTTGTCTTCCTCTGATTACATCATAAAAAATAATACTGCCATACACCGCAGTGCTACTATTGAAAATGGTGCTATAATGAAACCTCCATATATCATTTCTTCAGGATGTTTTGTTGCAGCGACGGCATATTTGAGAGGCGGGGTTTTTATGGGTAATAACGTAATTATTGGGCCTTCAGTTGAAGTTAAAACCTCTTTCTTTTGTGATGGAGGCAAAGCTGCACACCTTAATTTTGTAGGAGATTCAGTTATTGGGAATAATGTAAATATTGAAGCAGGGGCAATGTTGGCAAATTACAAAAATGAATCGGATGACAAGCAGGTATATTATAAGTCCACTGATGGACTCATTGCTACTGGCGTTGAAAAATTTGGAGCTTTATTAGGCGATGGCTGTAAAATTGGAGCAAATGCCGTTTTAGTGCCAGGAACTGTTTTATCAAAAAATACTATAGTAAGAAGATTAGAATTAGTTGATCATATGAATGCAACGCGCTGAAACATCATGCAACGCCGTGCAACACGATGCAACAAAGTGGTGGAGCCTAGCGGGGTCGAACCGCTGACCTCCTGCGTGCAAAGCAGGCGCTCTACCAACTGAGCTAAGGCCCCATTTCTTCGAAAGGAAGGCTCTTTTATACGAAAATTTTCAAACGGTCAACAGAGAAAATACACTAAGCCATAAGTTAAGGCGCTAAAGTTGCGGCTGTGGTATCATTGTGGAGTGATAGACCAACCGAAACGCTTATTGACGGCGGCAAAGATCTCATCACGCAAGTTTTCGATGGATTGGGTGGCATCCAGCACAATGCAGCGTTTAGGCTCTTTTTTTGCAATGGAAAGATAGCCTGCCCGCACACGCTGGTGAAATTCGAGCGCCATGGATTCATAGCGATTTTCATCATCACCCCGTTTGCCTGCGCGGGTGATGCCTTCTTTGACATCAATATCCAGCATGAAAGTTAGGTCTGGCGAGAAGCCTTCAAGCATTAATCGTTGTAATTGACGAATACGCTCAGGAGCGATGCCGTGCCCATAGCCTTGATAGGCAAGGGTGGAATCGGTAAAGCGGTCACATACCACATGCGTGCCTGCTAAACGCTTAGGGATAACCAACCGTGTGACATGCTCGCTACGTGCTGCAAAATGGAGTAATAGTTCCGTATCGCGCGTCCAGCGATCTTTTGAGCCTTGCACCAGTAAGGCACGAATGGCCTCTGCGCCTTCTGTGCCACCTGGTTCACGCGTGTGGATGGTGCTTAAATCACTGGCTTGCATTGCTGCAACCAGCAGCTTGCTTTGGGTGGATTTGCCACTGCCTTCGCCACCTTCAAAGGTGATAAAACTGCCTGTAGATGTTGCGATGTCTAGCATGGTGATGATGTTTTCCTCTTTGTTCGTCATTATTTATAGCTGCGTCTGGTGTTTTTTCCAGTTTAATCTTGCTTTTTGGGAAAAGATTTGCAGTATATGAAGGCAGAGCGTAGAGTAGAAAGCCTTTTTGATTTATAGTAAATATCATGCTATAAGGGCATTTAAAATTGGGAGAAGGTCGTTGAGTAAAATTTTATCACGTATTGAAAAGCTGTGTGCTGACAAAGGTCTGAAAATGACCGAACAACGTCGCGTGATTGCACGTATTATTTCTCAAGCAGATGACCACCCCAGCGTGGAAGAAATTTATAACCGTGCTTCTAAATCAGATAAAAATATTGGTATTGCAACTGTCTATCGCACCTTGCGAATGTTGGAAGAGTCCAATATCGTTGAAAAGCACGATTTTGGCGATGGGCGCACACGCTATGAAGAAGCAACCGACGATCATCACGATCATTTGATTGATATGCGTTCAGGTAAAATCATCGAGTTTCATAATGAACGAATCGAGCAGCTGCAAGAAGAAATAGCCAAAGAGCTAGGCTATAAACTTGTTGATCATAGTTTAGAACTCTATGCCGTGCCGCTTGAAGAAGATAAATAATGTTATGCATTTGTTTTATCTGACGCAGGCTTGAAAGTATTCTAAATGCCGATTAACTGCCTTGTTTCTCTAAAAATACAGTGCTGTTAACTCTTTCTTAATACTTATCTTTTAATATTACCTCTTAGTAAGTGTTAGAGAGAGATATATGGACGCAGAAGATCACACGCAATCACATCAGAATACAACCATAGAAAAACCGATCCAAGTTCTTTTTATGTGTTCAGGCAATACGTGTCGTTCCCCCATGGCAGCAGCCATTGCGCAAAAACAACTGGATGAAAAATTTCCTGGAAAGTTTGTGTGTGAATCAGCGGGTGCAGCGATAGATGAAACCAAAGAAAGAGAAACCATTTCACCAGAAGGAGTGCAAGCTTTAAAAGAAAATGGTTTTGGAAGCGTTGACCTAGAAAGAAAAGCCCGTACGCCTGAAGATGTCGGCATTGAAGGTTTTGATAAAGTCTATGTGTTAGCGGTAAAGCATATTGATAAATTAAAAGCCAAATTTCCTGAAATGGCCGATAAAATTGAGCCATATACACTCGGTCCAATACCCGACCCGTATGATTTAGAGCATTTTCCCTATGACTGGCCACATAAAAGTGATCCAGATGTGCGCACTTCCGGTGAGAGACAAAAAGACTATAGCTACGTTGCTCAGAAAATTGATCGTGCTTTGTCACCTAAAATAGTGGAAGCCTTAGAGAAAGAATTCATACAAACGTCACAAACGGCTGAAATTGGTACAACAAGATAGTGCGAGATAGGGTTAAGTTGGCTTTATCTTAGTGCTTTCCTCTGTGCTTGTGAGGTATCAAGTACCATTTAAACCAGTGTGATGAAGTCTTTTTCAAGCAGAATGCGTTTTTCTTTATAAAGCTTACCAAGTGCTTTTTTGTAAGTAGATTTACTGACGCGGAAAGCTTCAAAAATCTCTTTGGGAGCGCTTTTATCGGTAATGTCTGTTTTGCCACCTTCTTGGGTGATAAACTCAATGATTTCTTCTGAGAGTGAATCCATTGCATCTTCACCACGAGCTTGTAATGTCAAATCCATCCGATTATCTTGACGAATATGTTTAATATATCCATCCATTTTCTCACCCACATAGATTTTTTGTAAAAGATCGCTTTTGTGAATGAGTGCTAGATGGGTTTCGTCTACTACGGCTTTATAACCCATCTCACTTTGGCTTGCGATGTGTAGGCGCACTTTTTGCCCTTCGGTGAAGATGTATTCGTCATCTTCTTCTTTCAAAAATTCGCTTAACTTGCTGCTTGCGGCGATGCGCCCTGATGCATCAATATAAAGAAAAACGGTGTATGAGCGCCCTTCATGCATGGGCTTTTGTTGTTCTCTAAACGGTACGAGCAAATCTTTGGGAAGCCCCCAATCCAAAAACGCACCATAATGGCTGGTGGAGACCACCTGCAGATGCGCGCATTTGCCCACTTCAGCTTTTGGGGTCTCAGTGGTGGCAATGATTCTATCTTCCGAATCGAAATAGAGAAACACATCGACCATGTCGTCTGGTTCGCATCCTGCTGGCACATAGCGGATGGGCAACAAAATCTCGTCTAGCTCATCACCATCAAGATAAACGCCAAAATCGACTCGTTTAACGACGCGTAATGTGTTTATTCTTCCGATTTCGACCATGAATCTGTGCTTTATTTGCGTTATGTACGTTGACAGTGCGTACCATAACAAACAACCACGCAAATTCACATCCTATTCTTTGTTGTTGTATTGAAACAACATTAATTTAGGTGTGAGGCTTAATGGGCGTAGACCTAGATCCATAATGATTTACATTCTTTTGCTTGGTCTTCGTCGCATTCAATGGGATTTGAGCAGGTTTGACACACATAGTCTCTTAACAAGCAAACATCGTTAATCATCACTTTTGATTCTTTTATATGTACGCCGGCTTTTTTAAGGTTATTGAAACTGCGTGAAAAAGTTTCAGCCTGCATGCCAAGCTTAGCAGCGATAAGCGATTTATCATATGGTAATGTAACTGTTGCCGTGCCTCTTTCTTGCCCTTTGGTTAATTTTAACAAAAAGCAACCTATGCGCTTTGGAGCGGTCATCACCATTAATTGTTCAAGCTGTGTTTCGAGTAATGACATGTGCGTTGCCAACGCACCCAGCATTTTTAAGGCTAGTCTTCCATCTTGTTCTAAACGCTCACGAATAAAATGGATAGGTAGTACCAGTAGCGCTATGTCGCCGACTGCTTCTGCGCTATATGGATAAAACGATTGCTTAGAGATAACTTCGTCACCGAGCGTTTCGTATGAAGTTAGTACATTAAGAACAGAATCTTAGCCCTTAAGTGTATCCCGAAAAACAATTACCCAGCCAAGCGAAACACCATAAAAATAGCGCGGTTCATCGCCTTGCAAAAAAAGCTGTTGTTTGTCATCATAGTGTTTAAGCGTCACATGTTCAGAAAAAGAGCTTATTTCTTCTTTGCTAAGTGCGCTGAAGAATGCAGCATTACTTAAACAGTTGATAATATCTATATTGCTTAATGTCACTCTATCACTCTAGCTTCGCTTAAAATAGTTAAGACGAATTTAGAATGAACCTCATGAAACATCAAGGATCAATTCAGAGAAGCCTTTATGCACTTTTCTTGAAATGGCGCTCTTTATCAATATAGCGCGCAAGACGCCCTGCTGATACAAAAACTACCGCAATCACAGTTAATGTTGCAATTAAAGCTCCAATTGTAACTACATCCATTGGTTTTACTCCTAAATCATTAATATAGGAGAAGCCTAACATGATAGAAACTAGACGGCCTTGATATATGTCAAATGCCTCGCTTTGTGCTTGTGAATTAGTTTAGAAGTGGTGCACCCGACGCGATTCGAACGCGTGGCCTTCAGACTCGGAATCTGATGCTCTATCCAGCTGAGCTACGGGTGCAAAAAGAAATCTTGTCCATTCATAAATGAGTCTTGCAAGCCTTACAAGGCTTTTGCTTGGTGCTTAAACGCCTAAGACGGGCAAGCAGTATCAACATTATGGACGTAAGTTATAGAAGAAGGCGAGGCGGCAGCTATTGGTTTCGTCGGTAAGTACATAAGATACGCCCGCTGCGCTCCAACCACCACTCACACAGCCAGAGCCAACATCTTCGCCATAAGCGGCTTGCACAAAGCCAGTGCTTGCGAGGCTGTCATCGACCTTTTCGTCTATATCAAGAGCGATACGAGGGGTGATTAGGCCTGCATCGAGTGCGTTGTCGTCTTCTCTTGCCGCTAGCACGAGTGCGTTGCCTAAATTGCGACCATGCATGCCGTCATAAGTGGCAAACCAAAGCCCACCACCCGAAAAAGCAGCTTCTGGTATGGATGAGCCAGGTATTAGGCTGGTGGTGTAGGTTGTGCCTTTTTCGTAAAGGCCAGCAAGCTGTAAATGTTGGAAAACACGATTGTCTTCGGTTGCTGAGGCTGCAAAATCTACCTGCCAATTACCATCGCCATTGCAGTTGGCGGGGGTGGAATCACATCGTGTGTCCCAATAGTCCTCCGCATTTATGAGGTCGCCCGGCAAATAGTGATAAAGCTCTGCAAATTGCTCGATAGCGATCATAATTTCGGTCACTTGAGAGAGTGTTGTTCTGGTTTTTGCGCTTTTAACGCCTTCAATACTCGCAAGAACACCACCAAGAAGCAATGCAACCACGGCAAGTACGATAGATAATTCAATGAGTGTAAATGCTTGTTTGTTTGAATGGCGCATGCGTTATATCCCTCATAGTATTTGCTTACACAATATAAGCCTTATTATGTTAGCACGTAAGAAGCGTTTATTCAATTCGCGTGGCGTTGATATAGGTGGTAATTTCGCTCGCTAGGGCTTTTTCTTGATAGCGAGTGAGCACCCAGTCTTTGGGGGGTGTTTGCCAATCGGCTGGAGTATTTGCATCCCAATTAAATTGTGGGTGATTCATGATGTGACTGAGCATCCATGCTGCATAATTGTGGTGGTCGGTTGCCATGCGAAGCAATGCGTTTGGTTTCATCACACGCGCTAGTTCATTCAGTAAATCGTTTTTTACAATGCGACGCTTATGATGGCGTGTTTTTGGCCATGGGTCTGGAAATAAGATAAAGACTTTCTGAAGGCAAGCATCGGGCAGTTGCGTAAGTAGCAACCTTGCATCTTCTTGCCAAATGCGAATGTTCTCGATGGGCTTTTCATCAATGGTGGCTAATAAATTTCCTACACCATTTAAGAATGGTTCGCAGCCTATAAAGCCATATTCAGGGCTTAGGCTGGCTTGAAAATGCAGGTGTTCGCCAGCCCCATAGCCAATTTCTAATGCGTAATGCTCATAAGGTTTTTCAAAGAGTGAATTGAGTGAGTCAATCTTCGAGATTCCAAGCGGAATGGAAAGCTTAGGAAGTAGTGCTTCCATTGCCTCCTGCCGAATACCTTTAGGCGCACGCCCTTGCTTCCTGCCAAATGAACGAAGAGGAATAGAGGGAATGGTCATAGATTATATGTGCATTAATTGGATGTTTATGCTGAAAAACGCTGCTTTAGCTTATCCACTAAATCTGTTTTTTCCCAACTGAAATGCCCTTCATTCGAAGGCTTTCTGCCAAAATGGCCGTAAGCTGCTGATCTTTCATAAATGGGTTTATTCAGATTTAGGTGCGTACGAATGCCTCTAGGTGTAAGGCTCATGAGTGTTGGCAAGAAATCAGAAAGTTCATTTTCGTCTACTTTACCTGTATCATGTGTACTTACATAGAATGCCACAGGCTCAGAAACACCAATCGCATACGCAATCTGAATGGTACATTCTTCTGCTAAATTTGCCGCCACGACGTTTTTGGCTAGATAGCGAGCGGCATAAGCAGCGCTACGATCTACTTTGCTGGGGTCTTTACCCGAAAATGCACCGCCACCATGCGGAGCTGCTCCGCCATAACTGTCTACAATAATTTTTCTACCAGTTAAGCCACAATCGCCATCAGGGCCACCAATGACGAATTTACCCGTTGGATTAACTAGAAGCTTGTCATCGTCACACATCCAGCCTTCAGGAAGTGACTTAACAATATAAGGAGTGACGATATCTTTCACATCTTGCTGGCTTAAGCCATCTTTATGCTGTGTTGAAAGAACGATAGCTTTTGCTTTGAGAGGTTTTCCATCGCGGTAAAGCAGTGTTACTTGCGCTTTAGCATCGGGGCCTAATAAATCGTTTAGCTCGCCAGAATGTCTTGCTGAAGCAAGTGCTCTTAAAATAGCATGCGAGTAATGCAATGCTGCTGGCATGTATGTTTCTGTTTGACGGCAGGCATAGCCAAACATAATGCCCTGATCGCCCGCGCCTTCGTCTTTGGAGTCGCTAGCATCTACGCCTTGCGCAATTTCAGGTGATTGCTCGTGAAGTAAAACATCAATATCAACAGTTTTCCAGTGAAAGCCTTGTTGCTCATAGCCAATGCGTTTAATGCAATCTCTGGCAATCTGCTCCATATCTTTAGCAGTAAGAGAAGCTTTAGAGCGATATTCGCCCGCAATAATGAGCTTGTCGGTGGTGGCAAGTGTTTCAATAGCAAGCCTTGCGCTTGCATCTTCTTTTAGATGTGCGTCCACAATTGCATCTGATACTTGATCACATACCTTATCTGGGTGACCTTCGGAAACCGACTCACTGGTGAAGTAGAAATCCCCTTTTCTTGATAAAAACGCTACGCTCACAACAACCCTTCAAAATCAAAGTAAAATAAAAAGATGTTTTGCTCTAAGCCATAATGCTTATAAAGTCAAGCCTAACTCAGAAGTCAGAAGGTTAAGAAAGGTTAATAAAAGTTTGTTTAAAGGTTATTTGCTTGTAGCATTTTGTTCAGATGGTGCTTCGGTACTTGCACTATTAGAAAGTGATTTTACAAGTGATAAAATGTCTTTACGTACCTTTTGATCTGTGATGCCAGAGAAAGCGCGCACCAGAGAAAGCACTTCTTTATTAGCTAAGTTTTCATACTCAAAACCAGCTGAATCTTCAGCCATCGCAGGGTGAGAAGAGTCGTTTGCAACGGTTTCCATGCCTTCAAAAAAGTAAGAAACAGAGTTTGACAATACACGTGCGAATTCATAAAGACGGCTAGAGCCAATGCGGTTTAAACCGCGCTCGTATTTCTGAATTTGTTGAAAGGTAACGCCTACTGCTTCACCTAATTTTTCTTGGCTCATTCCAAGCAAAGTTCTTCTTGAGCGTAAACGCTTACCAACGTGCATATCTACAGGATGCGGGGTCATTTTTGTTCCTCTCCGTTTGCAAAGAATCATATATTTTACACCTAAGTAAAAAATTATGTTCAACGTTTCTCACGCTCAGAACACTCAGAGTACTTAAGATATTTGCAGGCATCTTCTCCCATATTTAAATCTATCTGGCAAGAAGAAAGTTAATAAATTCATAATTTACATATTTTGAGTATTATAAGTGCCACACTTATAAAAAGAAATAATAATATCAGCCCGTATCGTTTCTGGTACATTGTATTGATTGGCTCAATGGTTGGCATTTTGACATCAAGAATGGCTTTCTCATTTAAGTTTAGCATGCCAATGGTTCTGCCAACGCCATCAAAAACTGCGCTAACACCTGTGTTAGCAGCGCGTATAAGTGGTCGGCCTTCTTCAACCGCTCTAAAGCGAGCCATTTGTAGATGTTGATAAGGGCCTGTGCTGTCACCAAACCATGCGTCATTGGTGATGTTAATCATCCAGTCAGGTTTGTTTTCTTTTGAAATAACCTTATCAGGAAAAATAACTTCATAGCAAATTAGTGGGCTAAAGGATGGAAGCGAAGGTACTTTGAGTGTTTTTATGCCCGTTCCTTCTGAAAAGTCGGTGCTTCCAGCAGTAATTTTAGTCAGAGGAAGAATGCTTCTTAGGGGGATATATTCTCCAAAAGGTACTAAATGTGTTTTGTCGTAATGGGTGACAATCTCGCCCTCACTATTAAAAGCGTATAAGCTATTCCAAATGGCAAAGCTCTGCGCTGAGTAATTCTCATCCCTTTCAATGCGAAGTGCGCCTGTTATTAGGGTACTGTTTTTTGGAGTAGTATCCGCGATGACTTGTTTGACCCATTTTTGCTCATTGGGAATAAAAGGCATAGCACTTTCAGGCCAGACAATAAGTGATAAAGGGTGTTTGGCGGGTTGTTTGCTTAACTCCACATAGGTGCGGAAAATATCCATTTGAAAAGCGGGGTTCCACTTGTGGTGCTGCGCCACATTGCCTTGTACTAAACGAACATAATGTGGTTTCGTTTCTATTGATTGAGGTATAGTTGATAGACGATTAGCGCCAAAAGCCAGTAGGGAAATTAGAAATGCTACACTCGCCACAACGAAAATAACGGAGCTACGCTCGATGTTTGTTTTGTTTCTAATAAGTAAAAATGGCACGGATGCGATTAAAGCAGTAATGAGGCTTAGCCCCCACACGCCAAAGACACTGGCACTTTGGATGGTGATGTTGTTCACGCCCCACACATAGCCAAGTAAGTTCCAAGGAAAACCGCTGAATAAATGGGCGCGTAAGAACTCTAAGCCCACCCAGCATAGTGCAAAGCTAAGCCATAATTGTGCGGGTGTTTTAGCAATGCGTTTGTTTAAATAGGAGGTTAAACCTGTATAAATAGCAAGTATTGCAGGAATACCAAAAATAGCAAAGGGAATGAGCCACGCAAATTTTTCAGCATCTGTTAATAAGGCGTGTGCAAACCAGTAAAGCCCTGCAGAGAAATGTCCCCAGCCAAACCACCAGCCATCTTTAAATGCTTGTTTAGGGGTGTCTGCTTTCTCAATAAAAAGCAAAAGCAGAGAGAGGGAAATAACTGCGCTTGGCCAAAAGAAAAAAGGAGCAAAACTCAGCGTGAGAAAAGCACCGAGCGCAAAAAGAGTTGCACATCGTTTCCAGCCACTAAGTTGGCATAGAAAGAGAGGGCTTTTTAAAGCGCGGTTCATAGGGTGGTTTTTCCGCTAAGTGGTTTGCTTTTTGACGATAATCCGTTTGATACGCCTTGCGTCGGCATCTAGCACTTCAAATGTAAAGCCAGCAGGGTGATTAATGGTTTCACCATTCTCAGGCACACGATCCATCATGATAAAGACAAGACCGCCTACAGTGTCATAGTCATCTTCGTCATCATCTTCTAAGCTTAGCGATGTTTCAAGAACGGCTTCCAACTCTTTGACGGGCATGCGCGCATTGACATCAAAAATACCAGTGGTGAGCTCGCGGCACATGATGGCTTGCGTGGTATCATGCTCATCGTCAATATTGCCAATAATCTCTTCTAGCACATCTTCAAGTGTCACTAAGCCGTGAGTGGCACCATATTCATCGACTACGAGTACGATGTGGCTGCGTTTAGCGCGCATATGCATGAGCAAATCACGTGCTTTCATGGATGGGGGCACAACAAGAATTTTGCGTAAAAGCTGAGTGATATCAAATTTACGGCGCGAGCCAAGAAGTGGAATCAAATCTTTAATATGTACAAACCCTACCATTTGATCCAGCGTGTCTTGATAGACAGGCAGGCGTGTGTGGCGTTCTTTAATGAGAATTTTCTTCAAGTTTGTAAGTGTGATAGAGGCATCAACGGCTATAATATCGCTGCGTGGTATCATCACATCTTCAACTCGGAGGTCTTTCAACGCAAGCACGTTACTTAGAAT
>CAYGTX010000003.1:0-11831 GCA_964352935.1 uncultured Rickettsiales bacterium
ACCTTCTTTTTGCTCCACCAAAAAGGCACTCGCCTTTTTAAATGAACGTAGTGTATGGGTTGCCAATCACTTACATTTGCTACAATCCAAAATCAAGTTAGTGGATGATGTAACCATACCTGTTTTGGGCGAATCACATCTTATCACGCACACACCAGAGGCAAAAGCAGGAGTTCTACGCCACGAAAAGCAATTGCTAGTAAGTGGCTTAAAAGAGAATATTCCACTGCGGGTACAGCGTTTTCTAAAGAAAGAAATGCAGCTTTATTGCAGCGAGCAAGCAAAGCTTTATGCTGACGCGCTCAATCTTTCACATAAATTACAGCGTGTTACCATACGCGAAACAAGCTCGCGCTGGGGAAGTTGTTCAAGCAGCGGTACAATTTCTCTATGCTGGAGACTTGTATTTGCCCCTAAAGAAGTGCTGGACTATGTCATTCTTCATGAAGTCTGCCATTTATGTGAGATGAACCACAGCCCGCGCTTTTGGAAAAAAGTTTCTTCTGTTACACCCAACTATGAAACTTTCAAAAAATGGCTAATTTCCAATGGTTATAAGTTGTGGAAATACCAATCATAAGTAGCTCTCAATTGTTCTGATGCAATTTTGCCACTAGCTTTTTTGGCGAGTTTAAGGTAAATTAAACAAAGGGATAAGGATACATAGATTTAATCGGAGTGGAAATGTGCAGGCAGAACGCAGGCTCAGCCAGCAGCTAATAGACTATTGGTTTTCTTTAAAAAAAAGTAATAGCGATATACCGCTGGAAGATAATATTTCACCTGAGGATATTGCAGATATTTGGACAAATTGCTTTCTAATTAAGCAAGGTGTGCAAGGAAATCCAGCTGGTTTTCGTTATAGCTACGTGGGCGAAACCATCACTGAGAACTGCATAGAGTCACCCCCACATATTAGGCGCTTCCTTGAAAATATGCTTCGTTTACATGACTCAGCAGCGATTCAAGCAGAGAAAGCTCTTGATAAAGAAGAGCCAGTGATTGAAGAAGGTGAATTTTTAGACCCTAAAAGCTCATATAACTTTCTTTATCGGCGCTGCTTTATGCCGTTTAAAGATAATAAAAAAGGCACAAATACAGTGTTTGGTGGCTTTAGATGGAAAATAGAAACATAACATTAACCATAAATTAATTTTTTGTTAACTAATTTATATTATAGTTAATGCAGGATATATAAGAGTGCAACGGTTGCTATTTAGTATGGAGATACGCTAGGTATGGCAAATATACAGTCAATAACGATAGGGCGAAACGACAGTGAGTTTTCACCTGCGTGGGATATTGATGATTCGGAAATTTTTTACAACCAATCATTTAGTGATTTATTTTTTCCTAAGCTGGAACTGAGAAATCCACCGCAAAATGAATATGTCATTTATGTGAATAAAACCGAATATAAGGTAGTTCGAGCAACCACAGCACTGGAAGCTATGGAACAAGCCAACATTAAAAACCCTCTCAAGATTATTCATACTGGCAGCCGCTTAGCAAACATCATTGAACATGCCAAGCTTCAACAAGCGAAAGAAGTTGAAGCAACGCAAAGTGATGAAAAAATAGCACCAGCTAGTGACGAGCAAGCCGCTCAAGCTACACCTCAAGAAGCTGCACCTGCTAAACAAGCGGCATCAGCACCACAGAATGAAGCCCCAAAAGCTCAACCTACAGCAGCTCAGCCAGCCAAAGCCGAAACGCCAACACCTCAATAAAATAATTCAGTGTAAAACATTTGCTTTTTAAGTAAGTGATAAGTAACCTACACGTATGTTAAAAAAGACCGCGATAAATGAAATTTTTAAGCGCTTCAGTGATGCCAATCCTGAGCCTAAAACAGAACTGGATTTTGTAAACCACTTCACACTATTGGTTGCGGTGGTACTTTCTGCACAGGCGACCGATGTAGGCGTTAATAAAGCGACTAAATCGCTTTTTGCTAAAGTGGATACGCCTGAAAAAATGGTTGCACTTGGTATTGAAAATTTAAAAGAATACATTAAAACCATTGGCCTATTTAACAGCAAAGCAAAGAACGTCATTGCATTAAGCGAAGCACTAATTGCGCATCACAGCAGCCAAGTTCCTGAAGATTTAGATGCACTTGTGAAATTACCTGGCGTAGGTATAAAAACGGCAAATGTCGTGCTGAATTGTGCATTTGGCCATCCAACCATTGCAGTGGACACGCATGTATTTCGCGTCAGTAATCGTTTAGGTATTGTGAAAACAAAAACGCCAGACCAAACAGGCGAGCCGCTACTTAAAAAGATTCCTAAACAGTGGCGCTTGCATGCACATCACTGGCTTATTTTACATGGTAGATATATTTGCAAAGCAAGAAAGCCTGAATGCTGGCGATGTAACGTTGCAGATTTATGTCAATTTAGAGGAAAGATGTCACTTTAAACGCTGCGTTCAACCGAATAAGTTGCAACCGCAGCTAAAGCTGATTTAAGCTCTGAATCTTTAAATACTGCAAGACTTTCAACGGCTTTTGCAGCCAGTTTATGTGCCTCAGTTAGAGATGCTTCAATTGCTTGATGTTGATGAATATAAGCGATTGCCTGCTGACAATCTTCTTCTGTTTGGTTATCATCCACAATAGTGCGTTCCCAAAAAGCTTTTTGTGCAGCATCTGCTTTTTGATAAGCCATGATTAGTGGCAAGGTTGCTTTACGATCTCTAAAATCATCGCCAATACGTTTCCCTAACGCCTCTTGAGAAGCAGCATAGTCGAGCGCATCATCAGCAATCTGGAACGCAAGCCCTAAATAACGACCATAATCTCGAAGTGCATCCGACTCTTTTACATCTGCACCCGCGACAACAGCACCTACTTCGCATGCCGCAGAAAATAATGCGGCGGTTTTAGCATCAATAATTTTATAGTAGTTTTTATCATCATCAGGAAGAGTACCTTCACACGAAAGTTGCAATACTTCACCTTCCGAAATCACCATTGCAGCGTGAGAAAGTATTTCGAGTATGCGCAGCGATTGCGGCTTAACCATCAGATTAAATGCCTTCCCTAGTAAATAATCACCCACCAAAATACTGGCCTTATTACCCCAAATATTATTCGCTGTTTTTCGGCTTCTACGTAACTCACTTCCATCCACTACATCATCATGTAGCAAGGTGGCGGTATGCATAAATTCAACTGTTGTGGCTAACGTAATGTGGTGTTCCTCTTCATAACCACAAAGCTTGGCGCATGCTAGTGTAAGCATAGGACGCAAACGCTTTCCGCCTGAATCTACCGTATGCCCAGAAAGATCTGGAATGAGGGAAATTTCATTCTCGACTTGTGTATAAATAAGCGCATTCACTTTTTCCATATCAGCCTGCACAAAAGCCCGCAATGTTTTCAACGGATTATCGCCTTCAGAAGTAGTTTTTTGTGATGAATGAACGAAATTTAATGACACAATTTACCGATTTTTAATCAATTACGCAGCCTTTCTAGCAGAATTCGACACAAAAGGGAAGCACTGGCATGTGTAAAAACATTCACTTTCTATAACACACTAAGTTCATTTTCAATTAGGCAACAATAATTGCCATTTACTGCTTGTTGCCCACTAACACATATTATATAGATAATCTCATCAAAATTGATTCTTTATCACTCCAATAAAAGAGAAAAGATAATGCTTAAAATCTGGCACAATCCACGTTGCACAAAATCTCGTCTTACCCTTCAGCTTTTGGAAGAAAAAAACTTGCAGCCAGAGGTGATAAAATATTTAGAAACACCGCCATCAGAAGCTGATATTAAAGATGTGTTAAAAAAGCTGGCAATCACACCAAGTGAATTAATGCGCAAAGGTGAAGCTGTTTATAAAGAACTAGGCCTTGACAGTGTAAGCCACTCTCATGATGAGCTTATTGCTATCATGCATCAAAACCCTATTCTTATTGAACGACCAGTTGTGATTCATAACAACCAAGCTGCCATTGGTCGCCCACCTGAAAATGTGCTGGAAATTTTGGACTAAAACCTCCTAGTTGCACTTGCGTTATAAACAAAAAACGTTATGATGCGTTACCAAGTTAGGCCAAACTGAGGGGCAAGCACTTTAGATGTCATTTTTTAGTTTTTCACTTACATTACTCATTCTTTGTGCTATTGGCTATGTGCTTGGCAAAGGAAGAGTGATTGTTCTTTCTAATGGCACAAATAGTCGCTCGCATTCCCTTCCTAAATTTTATGGTTGGTGCACGGTTTTATGGTGTAGCATTCCTGCTTTCATCACCTACATTACATGGTATGGTATCTATGGCGATGTGCCTATCAATGTATCACTCGGCATCATTGTATTAGCACTTATTTTAAGTGGATGGCTGGCATACAAATATATTAGCCCTAAATTTCGCGCGCGCCCTCATGTTGAGTTTTGGGGAAAAACACTTTTGTTTTTAAGTGCGGCACTTTCAATCCTTATTACCGTAGCTATTGTAGGATCTATCTTATTTGAAGCATTACGCTTTTTTGAACGCGTACCATTTTTCGACTTTATTTTTGGTGCTGAATGGAGTCCACAAACTGCTATCAGAGCCGATCAATCAGGCAGCTCTGGTTCGTTTGGAGCATTACCTGTATTCCTAGGTACATTTCTTGTAACATTGGTCGCAATGGTCATTGCAGTTCCACTTGGTATTTTTTCTTCAGTTTATATTTCAGAATATGCGAGCAGACGCTTCCGCACATATTCCAAACCTATCTTAGAAATTTTAGCAGGCATCCCAACAGTAGTGTATGGCTATTTTGCAGCCATTACTTTAGCACCCATATTGCGTGATGCAGGCGGAGCGATTGGGCTTGATATTTCGTCTGAAAGTGCGCTTAGTGCCGGTCTTGTGATGGGTATTATGATTATCCCATTCATTCTCTCGCTATCGGATGATGTGATTAATGCCGTGCCTCAACGTTTACGCGATGGCGCATTGGCACTGGGTGCAACACGCTCTGAAACCATGAAAACAGTGATTTTACCTGCTGCACTTCCAGGCATTATTGGAGCAGTGCTACTTGCCATATCTCGTGCGATTGGTGAAACAATGATTGTGGTAATGGCAGCGGGACTTGCTGCAAATCTTACTATCAATCCGTTAGAATCTGTTACAACAGTTACGGTTCAAATCGTAACCTTGCTTGTGGGTGACCAAGAATTTGATAGTGCAAAAACCCTCGCTGCATTTGCACTTGGGTTGGTGCTATTTGTAGTAACACTACTCTTAAATATAGTCGCACTTAAAATTGTGAAGAAGTATAGAGAAGCTTATGAGTAAGCCTAAAAACGAAAAAATCAAAAAAAGAAGCACTCGCCAAGTCATTAAAATTAGACTGGCAAAACGCTTACGCAAACGCAAAGCGATTTATAAGCAAATTGAACAAGGCGTTGCTAAACGTCAAGCGGCTGAAAAGCGTTTTCGTTTTTATGGCCTGTTTGCTGTCGTGCTTTCTTTTGCCTTTTTAGGCATGCTTCTCATTTCTATTTTTGCAAAAGGCTATAGTGCTTTTATTACAACAGAAATAGAATTGACTGTTTTGCTTGAACAAGCAGAGATTGACCCAACAGGCACACAAAATATTGACGATATTAGTAAAGCTAATTATAGCGCAATTTTGAGAAATAGCCTGCAAAATAAATTTCCTGAAGCGACATCACGACGCGACAAAAAAGCGCTATTAGATTTGCTGAGTAAAAATGCAGCTTACACTATCCAGCATGCCGTAATTGATAATCCAGACATCATTGGCACCGAACAACGTTTTGAGTTTCTGGCATCATCTGATGTAGATATGTACTATAAAGGCTATATCAATGCCGACGTGCCTGAGCAAAGACGCCGCCTAAAGAATAAGCAAATTGCATGGTTAGAAACGCTTGAAGCAGAAGGTAAAGTATCACGCACCTTTAATACTGAATTTTTCACATCAGGTGATTCACGCGAACCAGAATTAGCAGGAGTTCTAGGCGGGCTAATTGGTTCAATTTTTGTGATTATTAGCTGCATGATTGCCGCTTGCCCACTTGGTATCCTTACCGGTATTTATCTTGAATGTTTTGCTCGTAAGAATAAAATTACTGAATTGATAGAAGTTAACATCAATAACCTTGCTGCTGTTCCTTCTATCGTATTTGGTTTACTTGGTTTAACGGTGTATTTACAACTGATGCACTTGCCACGTTCTGCACCACTTGTAGGTGGTCTTACACTTGCGATGCTTGTGCTGCCAGTTATTGTTATCACCACGCGCACAGCGATAAAATCTGTTCCTCTTTCGATTGGTGATGCCGCGCTTGCACTAGGTGCTTCTCGCATGCAGATGGTATTCCACCATACACTTCCACTTGCAGTACCGGGCATTATGACAGGGGTGATTTTAGGCATTGCACGTGCACTTGGTGAAACAGCACCGCTTCTGATGATTGGTATGGTTGCCTTTGTAGTAGATATTCCAAAAAGTTGGATGGATGCATCAACCGCGCTTCCTGTTCAAGTCTACTTATGGTCAGATAGTCCTGAGTTAGGATTTGTAGAAAAAACCTCTGCAGCAATTATCGTATTACTTGTGCTCCTCATTATGCTTAATGCGGTTGCAGTATGGATACGCCGAAAATATGAACGTAAATGGTAAAGAAAATGGCTAAAAAAGCTTCTGAAACGAACACAGCTGACCTTCGCATGCAAGCCAATGGCTTAAGTGTTTTTTATGGAAAAAAACAAGCGCTCTTTAGCATTGATATGGACGTACATAAAAACAACGTTACAGCACTTATTGGCCCATCTGGCTGCGGTAAATCTACTTTCTTGCGTTGCTTGAATCGTATGAATGATACGGTCGAGGGCTGTCATATTTCTGGCAAAGTAACACTTGATAATAACAATATTTACGATAGCAATATTGACCCTGTAGTGCTGCGCTCTAAAGTAGGCATGGTGTTTCAAAAACCAAACCCGTTTCCTAAATCTATTTATGATAATGTGGCTTATGGCCCTCGCATTCATGGGCTTACTAGCCACAAAGAAGAGTTAGATGCTATTGTAGAAAAAAGTCTTACGCGTGCTGGATTATGGGAAGAAGTGAAAGATCGTTTACAAGAGTCTGGCACCAGTCTTTCGGGCGGGCAACAACAACGTTTATGTATTGCACGTGCTATCGCGGTGAAGCCTGAAGTGATATTGATGGATGAGCCATGCTCGGCACTTGATCCGATTGCCACTGCAATTATTGAAGAATTAATCTGTGAACTAAAAGAGAAATTTACCATTGTTATGGTGACTCACTCGATGCAACAAGCTCGACGTATTTCAGATTATACTGGCTTCTTCCATATGGGGAATCTTATCGAATTTAACACCACCAATGAAATTTTCGAGAAACCTCAAGATAAGAAAACCAAAGACTATATTCGTGGAAAATTTGGTTGATTCATACTCACATTTTTTCTGATTCTAGGCTCTTATTTTTTGCCCTTTGTATCAACTAAATGTGATATTAAACACATACAGCATCCACGTATGCGACAACATCGTAATTAGAATAATCGCCAATATATTCAGCACTATTCCTGCTTTCGCCATCTGATGCGTATGCACATAACCACTACTAAACACGATGGCATTTGGTGGTGTTGAAATTGGCATCGTAAACGCACAGCTTGCCGCTAATGTTGCAGGAATCATAAACAGAAGCGGGTCTTTTTCCATCGATAACGCTAGAGCTGCTACCAATGGCAAAAAAATACTAATCAAGGCAACATTGCTCATCACTTCAGTCATTAAGAGTACTAAGGCCGTCAACGCCGCGATAATAAGTAATGTATCATATGTAGTGAGCGCGTTTAATTCTTCTCCCACCAGATCTATCAAACCACTTGCTTGCAGTTGATGCGCTAAAGCTAAACCTCCTCCAAATAATAAAATGATACCCCATGCAATTCGCGTTGTATCATTCCATTCTAGAATTGGCTTGGCGTCTTTTTCTCCATTAGAAATAATAAACATCAGCAACCCGCCCGTCATAGCAATAACAGTATCGCTTAACTGAAATGCTTCTGAGAAATCATTAATATAACGCTTAAATACCCAGCCCATTACTACAAAAAAGAAGATGATTAATACACGCTTCTCAACAACCCTTAATGCACCAAGTGCGCTAAGTTTCTGCGCTATAATCTCTTTTATTTTTTCGTTTCTAACATTTGGCACAGTAAAGGAAACATGTACTAATAATAAATAAGTAAGCAGCAGCATAAGCGCGGCAAAAGGCACGCCAAATAACATCCAGTTAAGGAAGCTAATCTGTTGGTTATATTGCTGCTCCAAAAATCCAACAAGCACCATATTGGGAGGCGTGCCAATAAGCGTTGCTGTACCACCGATGTTTGCGCCGTATGCAATGGCAAGCATCAACGCAACGGCAAATATATTTTTATAAGAATTATCAACATTTCCAGTTAGTACAGAAAGCACTGAAATTGCAATCGGTAACATCATAATTGCTGTGGCTGTATTGCTTATAAACATACTTAAAAGAGCAGATGCGATTAAGAATCCTAGCACCACACCTCGCAATGAACTGCCAGTCAGCTGCAAAATATGAAGCGCTATTCGCTCATGTAGCTTTGATTTCTCAAGTGCTAATGCTAAAAAGAAACCGCCCAAAAATAAAAACACTATTGGGTGCGCATATGATGATGCCACATTCTTCAATGAATCCACTTGTAATATTGGAAATAAAACCAAAGGCAGCAAAGCAGTCACAGGAATAGGGATTGCCTCAGTCATCCACAACATGATCATCACAACCATACAACCTAATAAAGGCCATGTGGTTTCATTAAACATTGCAGGTATGGGTAACGCCTGCCACACAAACAATAAAATACATACCACCATTAAGGTGATATTATTCTTAAATACCAACAAAACACCCCTCACAAGACCAGTCTATATATAAGATACTACGCATTATAATGCGTAGTGCAAAAACTTATCCACAAGATATTGTAAAAAATCATATAAAATTCTTCCCATTCGTAAAATTTTCATGTTAATATCAGAGCTGGAGATATTAAGGCGTTCAGTCTTAAAGAATTGTGCATAGTATCATATTTCAATCATTTTCCCGTAAGTAACGGAAAAATCCCAAACCTGACCATGTAGGCCTAAAATGCTTGATTTACACTATATATAGTGGGTCAAGACGCGCATTATCGCTACATGTGTCTATTTATATGGTTTTTTATATATTTTTTTATAGACAGCGTCTGCAGGATAATGTTACAACTAATATTGCGCTAAAACACAACAGTTAGTCGAGTATGTAGAAAAAATTACTATATGTTGTGTAGAAAAAGCAGCAAAGCTAATGAAGGAAGAAAGGTCATGAATCAGGTAAAAACAGACAGCTCACGCGACGCAAACCTCACTGAGTTTGGAAAAGCAGTACTTACAGATCGCTATCTCTTAGAGGGTGAAAACTATCAGGATTTGTTTAAACGCGTTGCCTCTTTCTATGGCGATGACGATGCTCACGCACAACGCCTATACGATTATATGACCAATCTATGGTTTATGCCTGCAACCCCTATTTTAAGTAACGGTGGCACAAAACGTGGTCTTCCTATTTCGTGCTTCTTGAACGAAACAGAAGATAGCCTTACAGGGATTGTTGACCTTTGGAATGAAAATGTATGGTTAGCGGCTCGTGGTGGTGGTATTGGAAGCTACTGGGGTAACTTGCGTGCGATTGGTGAAACCGTTCGTGGTAACGGAAAAACCTCTGGTGTTGTACCTTTCATCCGTGTGCAAGATTCATTGACCCTTGCGATCTCTCAAGGTTCACTTCGTCGTGGTAGCTCTGCTGTATATTTGCCAATATGGCACCCTGAAATTGAAGAATTTATTGATCTTCGTCGTCCAACTGGTGGTGACCCTAACCGCAAAGCACTCAATATTCACCATGGTGTGGCTATTACAGATGCCTTTATGCAAGCTGTAGAAAAAGATGATATTTGGGAACTTCGTAGCCCGAAAGATCAGTCTGTTGTTTCTATTATGAAAGCTCGTGATTTATGGGTGAAACTACTGACTGCACGTATTGAAACAGGTGAGCCTTACTTATTATTTACCGATAATGTGAATAAAGCATTGCCAGAAAGCTACAAAAAGCTAGGTTTGGAAGTTAAAACCTCTAACCTTTGCAGTGAAATCACCCTTACAACAGGCCCTGACCATTTAGGTAAGTCTCGTACTGCGGTATGTTGCCTATCATCTCTAAACCTTGAAAAATTTGACGAGTGGAAAGACGACCCGCTTATTATTGAAGATATTATGCGCTTTCTTGATAATGTGCTGGAAGACTTCATTGAAACCGCACCTCCATCAATGGCGCGTGCATCTTATTCCGCTATGCGTGAACGAAGTGTTGGTTTGGGTGTCATGGGATATCACTCTTTCCTACAAGCAAAAAGCATTCCGATGGAATCAGTGATGGCAAAGGTGTGGAATAAAAAGATTTTTGAACATATCCGTCAAAAAGCAGATGAAGCATCTATCGCACTCGCTGAAGAGCGTGGCGCTTGTCCAGACATGGCAGAAATTGGCAGAATGGAACGCTTTACACACAAGCTTTCTGTAGCACCAACTGCGTCTATTTCTATCATTTGCGGAAATTCATCGCCAGGTGTTGAGCCATATGCTGCCAACAGCTTTACGCAAAAAACACTGACAGGTTCATTTGTCGTACGTAACAAAAACCTTGTGAAGTTGCTAGACGAAAAAGGCCAGAACACTGATGAAACATGGTCTTCTATTGCAACACATGAAGGCTCTGTTCAGCAGCTTGACTTCTTAACGCAAGATGAAAAAGACGTGTTTAAAACAGCTTATGAAATTGACCAACGTTGGATTATCGAACATGCCGCTGATCGTGCAGACTCTGTCTGTCAGGCGCAATCGGTCAATGTGTTTGTACCAGGTGATGTGCATAAGCAATATTTGCATAACATTCACTACATGGCATGGAAAAAAGGTGTGAAGAGCTTATATTATTGCCGCTCAACCTCTATCCAACGCGCAGAAAAAGTATCGCACAAAGTGCCTGATGCAACACAACTCAGCCTCAATCTTGAGCCAGCCGAACGCCAATCACTTTATGCAAATACGAAATATGAGGAATGTTTGTCTTGTCAGTAATCTAAGCTGATAATGTTCAACCAATAAGGAAATAATTATTATGTCTCTATTAAACGCTAAGCCAATTTATAAACCATTTTCTTACCCTTGGGCTTATGAAGCATGGCACACACAACAAAAAATTCACTGGCTACCAGAAGAAGTGCCTTTGGCAGATGATGTAAAAGATTGGAAACAAAATCTTAGTAATGACGAACGTCTACTTTTAACACAAGTATTCCGTTTCTTTACACAGGCAGATATTGAAGTGAATAACTGCTACATGAAGCATTACTCACAAATCTTCCAGCCGACGGAAGTACAGATGATGCTTTCTGCTTTCTCAAACATGGAAACAGTGCATATTGCCGCTTATTCGCACTTGCTTGATACCATAGGAATGCCTGAAATTGAATATACCGCCTTCATGAAATATAAAGAAATGAAGGATAAATACGACTATATGCAGCAGTTTGGTGTTAGTACCAAACGTGATATTGCTAAAACACTTGCGGTATTTGGTGCATTCACGGAAGGGCTACAATTATTTGCAAGCTTTGCGATTCTTCTAAACTTCCCGCGTTTCAATAAAATGAAAGGCATGGGGCAAATTGTAACATGGT
>CAYGTX010000003.1:11841-22749 GCA_964352935.1 uncultured Rickettsiales bacterium
TTGTAACCTGCGCTGTGCCTCATGAGTCACTACACACCAATTCAATTATTCGTTTATTCCGTACCTTCTGTACTGAAAATCCTGAAGTGTTTGATGAAGAATTAAAGCGCGATTTATATGTTGCATGCGATACCATCATCAGCCACGAAGATGCATTTATTGATCTTGCCTTTGGTCTTGGTGAGAGTGACATTCAAGGTCTAACCTCTGGTGAAGTGAAAAAATATATTCGCTATATTGGTGACCGTCGTTTATCACAGCTAGGCTTACAGCCAATGTACCACATCGATAAAAACCCTCTCCCATGGTTAGATGAAATTCTAAATGGTGTAGAGCACGCAAACTTCTTTGAAAACCGCGTGACTGAATATACAAAAGCGGCAACCCAAGGATCTTGGGAAGATGCTTTTGCTGAATTAGATGCCGAATTTGATGAAGACCCTACTCGCGTCGTATAAGAACTTTTGAGTTTCTCCTTCTGGTAAAGAGGCGGGCATTTATTGTCCGCCTTCTTTCTTTTAACGCACTCTAAGTATATTGATAATATTTTTAGAGTTTAACTTGAGTTATTATCAACTGCCTAAACAAATAGAAAACATTATTAATTAAAATCAGCATAAGGTTTTATGGAAGATATTATTGGCATTATTGCCGCCATATTCACAACATCCAGCTTCATTCCCCAAGCATTAAAAACCATCCGCACGCGAGATACGAAAGCGCTTTCTCTTAAAATGTATGTGATGTTTAATATGGGCGTGTTTACTTGGCTTATTTATGGCATTATAATTCAGAGCATTCCTATTATTCTTGCGAATGGTTTAACACTGATTCTGACGGCTATTATTTTGTATTTCAAATGGAATGAAGAAAAGAGCGACTGACTTGAGTAGCACACCCAATATCCAGCCGCCCTTTGATTAAGCATATTTACAATTAGTTTACTTGCAATGCTTGCGCGGTTGCATTAATCACAGAGGCAATACGCACTGTCGATTGAATGCCTTGTTTTGTAACACCTGCCTTCGCAACTTCATTTACATGCGCATCCATGCACATACCGCAGCCATTGATAGCAGATACAGCCAAACTCATGAGCTCAAAGTCAACTTTTTCTATCCCTGGCTTGCCAATCACATTCATGCGTAAATTAGCTGGCATTTTTGCGTAGTCTTTATCACTCGCTAAATGTACAAATCTGTAATAGACGTTATTCATTGCCATGATGGTAACAGCTGCTTTTGCTGCTTCAATATATTCACGCGAAAGATCATCACTTACTTCTGTTAATATGTGCCGCATCACCTCACCTTCTTTTGTCGCATATGCAGAGGCCAGTAAAATTGCTTTAATTTGTATGTCACTCAATCCAGGTGCACCTTCTACTTCAGACACAGCTCCTAAATTGAGTTTAATATCTTTTGCATAATCTTCGAGCGTTGCTCTTAGTTCTTTAATAGGCATATCTTTAATCCTTTTATTAGTTAATTAATGATGATGCATAAGCCATCCACGTTTATTTAAGCAGCTTTATCATCTTTAGTTGCTTCATTTAAATCGATGGTTTTATCGCCTTTGCTCCAATTGCAAGGGCATAACTCATCGGTTTGCAATGCATCAAGTACGCGCAACACTTCTTTGGGATTACGTCCAACATTTAAGTCTGTCACCATCACAAAACGAATGATGCCATCAGGGTCTACAATAAAAGTTGAGCGCTGCGCTACGCCTTCGTTCTTATCTAACACACCAAGCGCTGTTGTGAGTTCACGCTTTACATCGGCAAGAAGTGGAAATGGCAAATCTGTTAATTCAGGCTGATGCTTACGCCACGCCCAATGCACAAACTCACTGTCTGTGCTACCACCTAGCAGCTGAGTATCTCTGTCTTTAAATTCATCCACTAAATCACCAAATGCAGCAATTTCTGTTGGGCATACAAAAGTGAAATCTTTAGGGTAGAAAAACACAACCAACCATTTACCTTCATATGATTTTTCATTTACATCAATAAACACATTATCAATATTAATATCTTTTAGCGGCTTATCGCAGGTTGCTTTTACATTAAATGCTGGGAACTTTTCACCGACACCGAGGGTCATATCTTTCTCCATATTTTTAAATAATTATTAATGAATGGGTGAACGTTACCTAATGTACATGGGGTGTAAAAAGATAACGTTCATCTATTCAGCCTATGGATATTATATTATCTATAGATTTAGATTATGTACAATCGATTATTCATATGCTATTAATAGTTATTATGAATAAAAAATATGTATGAATTGTTAAGTGTTTAAGATGTTTGATAGGAAATACAACAAAAGGAAGACACTATGAATCTACGTGACTTACACTATCTAGTAGCCGTAGCTAACTTAAGCAATTTCAGTAAAGCCGCTGAACATTGCCACATTAGCCAGCCAACCTTGAGCAATCAAATAAAGAAGCTGGAAGAAACACTCGACATCACTATTTTTGAACGCACCAATAAACGCGTAATGCTAACCCCAATTGGTGCACAAATTGTGGATTCTGCACGAAGAATTCTGCGTGAAGAAGAAAATATTCACCATATCGCACAGCTTGCGCATGATCCATTTTCTGGCGCATTTAAATTGGGTGCCTTCCCCACTGTGGCAACCTATATTTTCCCTAAATTAGTGCCACATGTGAAACAAAATTTTGAAAAACTTAAACTCATATTGGTAGAAGAAAAAACAGACATGCTATTAGACAAGCTTCGCAATGGTGCATTAGATGCTGCTATTTTAGCATTACCATTAGAAGATGATTATTTCTCCTCTGTCGCACTCTTTGAAGATGAGTTTAAACTTGCTGTTCCTACCAATCACCCGCTCACAAAACATTCGTCTATTAAACAAAAAGATTTGGCAAACCATACATTGCTACTTTTAGAAGAAGGACATTGCCTGCGCGACCAAGCGCTCGAAGTATGCCAACTTAATGGGCTGGAAGAAGATGCAAATTTACGCGCGACGGGTTTAGAAACCTTACGCCAAATGGTCAAAGCTGGCACAGGCATCACTTTTATGCCAAGCATTGCTATTCAACCAAATGAAGAAGATATTTCTTACATCCCCTTTGCCACGCCAGCACCTAAACGCACCATTGGGCTGGTGTGGCGCAAAACTAGCGCCCGCACTGCGCTGATTGAAGCACTGGCTAAGCTTATCACTTAGAACCCACTATATAATTCTTGCAAAAAATAACGATATTTTATTCCAGATTCACTTGAAAAGAACCTCTAAAACACTATATAATAATAGATGAGTAATTTAATGGGTTTTAAAGCCTAGATTACTCTTATATTAACGTTGTTTGAATATGGGAGACAACACATTATGCGTAATAGAGATATGTTCTCAAATGCCAATGTTGTAGGCGCTGAATATGATGAGGGTCTACGTAGCTATATGCTAGGTATTTATAATTATATGGGTGGTGCATTAGCACTTACAGGTATTATTGCCTATATCGTGGCAAACACACCTGCACTTGTTCAAGCGATTTTTGGTACACCACTGGCGTGGGTTGTGATGCTTGCTCCACTAGCTGTGGTGTTTTATCTTTCAGCACGACTGAATAAGATGAGCTTAAAAGCAGCACAAGGCTGGTTTTGGGGCTTCGCAGGATTGATGGGGCTTTCGCTTGCCTCTATTTTCCTTGCTTATACGGGTGAAAGTGTAGCACGCGTATTTTTCATTACCTCTGGTGCTTTTGCAGGTATGAGCCTTTATGGTTACACCACTAAAAAAGACCTTTCAAGCTGGGGTAGCTTCTTAATCATGGGCGTATGGGGCATCGTGATTGCTTCAATCGTTAACATCTTTATTGGCAGCTCTGCACTTCAGTTTGGTATTTCTGTGATTGGTGTACTAGTATTTGTAGGTCTTACCGCCTATGACACACAGCGCTTGAAGCACAGCTACTATGTTTTACCAGAGCACATGAAAGGCCATGCAGCCATCATGGGCGCATTACAGCTTTACCTAGACTTCATCAACTTGTTCATCATGTTAATGCACTTGTTAGGCAATCGTCGCTAATTGAGCGATGCTGTAAAATGATTCTAAAGGGAGGGCTTTTGCTCTCCCTTTTTTGTGCGTACGTAAGTTTCGTTCATACGTAAGCTTCGTTCAATCGCCACGCAGGCTTTCGCCACATCAGTGGCGACGCGCATTCGCACTTTTATAGTCGTGTCTTGATAGTAATCGACTATAATGACAACAAGGAATGTTGTGTTAAGTAAATGTGCGAATGGTATTTATTAATAAAGCGCCCCAACCATCAATAATGTTTAGAACACCATTCCAAGAGGCAACTTGAGGCAGCGCGTAAGCAACACCACCTCCGCTCTTAACGAAAGAGTGCATATCCTGCTAAGATTAACTAACTACATCGAACCTAGCGCCCACTTGATGGATAATCATACTCAATCCAGCCACCTGATGAAGCCGGTTTTTGAGGTGCAGAGGATTCATCCTCGCTTTCAAATGAACCAAAGATTTTATCCCAGAACGATTCATACTCATCCTTACCATTTTGACCACGAATCACCGCCTTCTCTGTTAGCGGCAGTTTCATGCGTGGCTTATCTGCTAAGGCAGCACTCATATACGCTTTCCAACTTCTTGCTGGCGCACCTCCACCTGTCACTAAATGCATAGGCTGATTATCATCATTCCCAAACCAGATGCCCGTAACATAACCCGGTGTATAACCAATAAACCATGCATCGCGATATTGCTGACTCGTGCCTGTTTTACCGCCTGCATCGCGGTCGATATTTGCATTGCGAGCCGTTCCATCACGCATGGTGTGCATAAAAATGCGATTCATGGCTGCAATCGTAGAAGGCTTTAATAGAGGCGCTTTATTCATCGAAGCTTCACGCTTATAAAGCGTGATACCGCCCGTCTGTATTTCTTTAATACCATGTGCCCAGACTGGCTTACCATTACTTGCAAAATGTGCGTAACCATTGGTCATTTCTAGCAATGTCACTTCAGAGCTTCCTAAAGCTGAAGAAAGATTCTTCTCAATCTCAGATGCAATGCCTAAACGATGTGCGGTTTTAACCACACTTGATACGCCCACATCGTTCGTTAATTTTACGGCAATGGTGTTGATGGATTTTGAAAACGCAGTTTCAAGCGTCATTTCACCCAGAAATTCTTTGTTATAATTTTGTGGTGACCAGCCGCCAAATTCTACTGGCTCATCGACCATAACATCATCTGGGGTTAAGCCATACTCAAACGCAGTGGCATAAATAAATGGTTTAAACGCAGAACCCGGTTGACGCTTGGCTTGCGTAGCTCTGTTATATTGGCTTTTGGCATAAGAACGACCACCGACCATCGCCATCACCTTGCCATCATCGGAGAGTGTGATTAACGCGCCCTGCGTCATATCATGCGCGTCGCCTTCTTTTAATAAGCGCTGACGGATGGCATCTTCTGCCAGCGCCTGCATATTAACATCCAATGTTGTAAACACTGTGAGGTCGTGCTCTACACTGCCTACATATTCAGGCAACTGCTCCATAATCCAATCTGTGAAATAGGGAGCTTTTTTTTGTTTTGCTTCATCATGTGCTACAATCACAGGCATTTTATAAGGCTGTTTTGCAATTGACTTGATGGACAGTAAATCGGCATTCGCCATATTATCTAACACTTGAGTAGCACGTTTTGCTGATAGTTCAGGATTACTACTAGGCGCATATCGTGATGGCGCTTTAATTAGCCCCGCAAGCATTGCTGCTTCATAAATATCCACTTCGGTAATATTTTTCCCAAAATAATATTGCGCGGCTGCATCAACACCATAATTACCCGCACCCAAATAGATGCGGTTTAGATACATCGCCATAATTTCTTCTTTAGTGAAATAATTTTCTACCTGCAAAGCAAGTATGGCTTCTTGCACTTTACGCTTAAATGTTCTGTCATGGGTTAAGAATGAAATTTTAGAGAGCTGCTGCGTAATGGTGCTTCCGCCTTGCCTAACACCACCATGTGCCAAGTTCACCACCATGGCACGGGCAATGCCCAGAGGGTCAATACCAAAATGGCTAAAGAAGCGTCTATCTTCAGTCGCGATAACTGCATTAATTAAATGTTTGGGAAGTGCATCAAATGGCACAGGTTCACCAAATGTATCACTATAACTCGTAAGCACACTGCCATCATTTGCTAAAATGGTAACAGTGGGTTTTTTAGGAGCAGTTAACGCCTCCATACTTGGCAAGTCAAATGACACAAAGATAAGCAAAGCAATGGTAAACACCAATCCCCATGCAGCGGCTAAACCGCAATATTTCAAAAGAAGATGTAACCATCGCTTTTTATGAGAAGCTTTGGTTGATCTTTTGTTTTTAGTCGATTGTGTCTTACGTCGTGCCATAGCAAGGTTGCACCATTCCAATTTTTAGCGTAAATATACCTGCGGAGTAATAAGTGAATTCACTTATACGCTGAATTTGTTAGGATTTCAAAGGATACTCTCTATGGAAACATCACAATTTATTACCTTTGTAGATGAAAAGCTTGAAAACTTAGCTGAACTTATCGAACAAACCGATACAAACTACACATTAGAAGACGTCGAATATCAGGATGGAGTGCTGACACTCACACTTGAAGATGATAGGCAATATGTGATTAACCGCCATACTCCAAGCCGCCAAATTTGGCTTTCTTCACCCGTGAGCGGTGCAGGCCATTTTTCACATCAACAAGATGATTGTTGGATAGATAGCAAAGGACGTGACCTTTACAAGCTTTTAAAAGAAGAACTCCAACAAGTCGCTCAATTAAACTTACCGCTTTAATAAGGCTATTAATGGAACATAGTAAAAAGATTCAGAGCATAGCAGGCAAAAAAGCGAATATCAAAGCGCTAAGCCCTTTGCTTTCTTATCTAAAACCATACCGTATGGGTTTGGCAGGTGTGGTAATTGCGCTGCTTGTCACCTCATCTTCGATGCTAAGTATCGGTAAAGGTTTGGGCTATTTGATTGATAGCGGTCTAAGCCAAGGTAATCACGACCTACTAAATCAATCGCTATTCATTTTGCTTGGCATTGCCACGCTTCTAGCACTGGGAACCTATGCGCGCTACTACCTTATTACTTATGTTGGGGAACGAGTAGTTGCTGATATTAGACGCGATCTTTATGCGCATATCGTGCATCTTTCGCCTGAATTCTTTGAAACCAACAAAACCGGCGATATTCTTTCTCGCTTAACCTCCGATACCGAGCTTTTCCAGATGGTAGTAGGCAGCAGCCTTTCTATCGCGCTTAGAAATACCGTTATGTTTGTGGGTGGTATTATTTTACTTATTATCACCAGCCCTAAGCTTGCAGCACTAGTGGGAATCATTATTCCTCTCGTGGTATTACCGATTGTTTTTATTGGCAGAAAGGTGAGAAAACTCTCGAGAGCCTCTCAAGATAAAATTGCAGCACTTTCTGCTTCGGCCGAAGAAAGCCTAACAGGCATTAAAACCATTCAAGCCTATGCACGTGAAACCTATGAGAAAACTTTATTTGAACACCGCATTCAAGATGCATTTCAAATGTCGATGCAGCGCATTAAGATGCGCGCGCTTTTAACTGCACTGGTTATTTTTACTATTTTTGCTGCAATTATCGCCGTGTTGTGCATCGGCGGGCGCGATGTGCTTTCAGGCAATATGAGCGCGGGAGATTTAACTTCCTTTATGTTTTATGCCGTGATTGTTGCAACAGCAACGGGTGCTATTAGTGAAGTAGTGGGCGATTTACAACGTGCAGCAGGTGCAGCTGAGCGCATTATGGAATTACTCACCAGCCGCTCGGCCATACAAGAACCAAAATCACCTAACAAACTTCCTAAAAAAGTAAGTGGAAAAATCTCGTTTGAGAATATTACTTTTTATTATCCATCTCGCCCAGATATGCCATCGCTGCAAGATTTCTCGCTTGATATTGAGTCTGGTCAAACTGTTGCCCTAGTTGGGCCATCAGGCGCGGGAAAAAGCACTATCTTCCAATTACTCATGCGCTTTTACGACCCTAAGAATGGCATGATAACACTTGATGGCGTTCCCATTGATACAATCACACTCAACGATCTAAGGCAAGAGTTTGCCCTTGTTTCGCAAGAACCGATGATATTTTCAGACACCGTGCTTGAGAATATTCGCTTTGCAAGACCCGATGCCTCTGAAGAAGATGTTATCAGCGCGGCTGAGTCGGCCAATGCGATGGAGTTCATAAAGTTACTGCCTGATGGTCTAAACACATTCTTAGGTGAGAAAGGCGTGCGTATTTCAGGCGGACAGAAGCAACGCATCGCTATTGCACGCGCCATTTTAAAGAACCCTCGCATTTTACTGCTGGATGAAGCAACTTCGGCTCTGGATTCAAACAGCGAGCAGCTGGTTCAGCAAGCACTAGAGCGCCTCAGTAAAAAGCGTACAACCATTGTGATTGCACATCGCTTATCAACCATTCAGAATGCTGATAAAATCTTGGTTTTAGATCATGGCAAGCTAGATGCGATTGGAACACACACAGAATTGATGCGCAAAAAAGGACTTTATGCTAAACTAGCTAATCTGCAATATCAGTCAAACAATTGACGATAGCGTATTTTTGGCTTTACAAGCGGAGCATAACCCGCTAAATCAAGCAAAGAGTGAGTAAAGCCAAGGCTAGAAAAAGAGGTGGTTAGCTATGACTTATGTTGTTACCGATGCATGTATTAAATGTAAATACACCGATTGTGTAGAAGTATGCCCTGTGGATTGCTTCTATGAAGGTGAGAACATGCTTGTCATTAACCCTGATGAATGTATTGATTGCGGCGTATGCGAGCCAGAGTGCCCAGCTGAGGCAATTGAAGCAGAGACAGAAGATAACGTGAAATGGTTAGAAGTAGGTCGTGAATATTCAGAGCTATGGCCAAATATCACACAGAAAAAAGAAGCCATGGAAGATGCAGATGATCTTCGTGACGAGCCAAACAAGTTTGATAAATATTTCAGCTCAAACCCAGGTGATGGCGATTAAGCATCACTTTAAAAGATAAATAAAAAAAGCAGCTATTTTATATAAGCTGCTTTTTTTATGGCTGTTTATAATTCTCTAGCAGAGGCGCAAAGTCACTAGTAGGGCGCGCACCAAGACTTTTTATACCCTCGGCCGCAAGCAAGTTTCCTAGCTTGCCACAATTCTCTAACGATTCCTTTTGTAAATATGCATATAAGAATCCGCTTGCAAATAATGCCCCCACGCCTGTTTTATCTATAATCTTTTCAATCTTATTAGCAGGAACATTTATCTGTTGATCTTGAGAAATAATGTCGACACCTTTTTTGCCTACTGTAACCGCAGCAATAAAAGGACGTTTTTTACTTAATGCTTTTAAAGCATCCATTGAAAGCTGATGATCTGGCGTGCCCACTAAAGCAGACGCTTCACTCTTATTTGCAAAGACAATGTCTACTATACCAGCCACTAACTTTAGCAAATCATGCTGATGACGCTTTACGCATGCAGGATCGCTTAAGCTTAAAGCAATTTTAACACCATGTTTAGATGCAAGCCTCACCACTTTATTTAGTGCTGCTTTTCCTTCTGCCGATTCCATCATAAAAGCTGGAACAAAAACTAAGCCAGCATTTTGGATTGCCTCTTCATCAACATCTTCTTCTTGGGTTTTGGTACCCACGAAAGTACACATCGTACGCGCACCATCGGGTGTAATAATCACCAACGATCGACCTGTATTTATACCATCTACTGTAGGTGATATTAAACAATCAATGCCTCGATCTTCTAACTTTTGAAAAAAATGCTTTCCATCCTTATCAGCAAACACTCTTCCTATATAGCCAACCTTTACGCCCAAAGAAGAAAGACCCGCTGCCGTATTCGCTGCTGATCCGCCAGACATATTTTTAATCTCATCTAGAAAATCTTCTTGTTTTACATCTAATGTATCAAGGTATGAAAAAAGCGACTTAGCTTTTTCTTCATCTATACGAGTCACACTGTTTTTTTCTAATTTCAGCAGATCTAAGAAACTATCATCTGCTCTCACAAGCGTATCAATCATGGCATCGCCCACGGCTAATACGTCGTACTTCTTTCCCTCTGTCATCCCCACTAGCCTTTCGCATTTATGATGTTAAGACATCGTTACAATACCATATAAAACCAAGCCAGAAAAGCACAAAACCAAGGATGAATAAGCGTTTGATAAATAAAAAGGAACTTAGAATATTAAATAAAACTGCTGCCAAAAGCACCATAAGCATTGGCAAAACTCCAAGCCATATACCAGCAATGATAACTAAAAAAACATAGGGCATTCCCTCCCCTGAGAACCTGCCTTTTTCTTTATATTCAAGATAATCACACCCTTCTTTAAAACGGCCTTTAAATAGAAAATAAAGATGCCTTATTCCCAACCCAACTAATGCAGAAAGCCCACCATGATACATAATGCCATAAATGCTTCCATCTTGCAGGGTGCGTGCAATCAGTGCCAATATCAGCAACATCAACAACACTTTTGGGTGAAGCTGTTTATGCTCAATTTCAATCGCAGATAAGATGACTAATGCAGTGCCCAAACCCGTTACTAAAATAAATGTTTCTGAAATATTAAAGACAAGAAAACTCGTAATAAACACTATTGTGGTGGCAATTTCAGTGTAAAGATAAAGTCCGCGTCTGCCATATTCAACACCACAATAACGGCAAGTTCCACGCCTACTTAAAAATGAAATCACCGATACATAATCACGAAAAGAAAGAGAATGCTTACCGCTAGGACAAAAAGGTTTATTACCAATCCAAGGTAAGTTATGTGGCAGACGATA
>CAYGTX010000004.1:0-8030 GCA_964352935.1 uncultured Rickettsiales bacterium
AAACAACACTTCGCCCAGCTGCTTAGGAGAACCTATGTTAAACTCACAGTTTGCTTGTTGGTGTATTTCCTTTTCAAGTAAATTAAGCTTTTCGCTGAATGTATCCGACATCTGCTTAAGTATTATACGATCAAGTGTAATGCCTTTGTATTCCATTCTAGCAAGCACATCGACCAAAGGCCTTTCAACACGCTCATATAATGATGAAAGTTGATTTGCAACAATCTCATTTTTAAACTGATAGGCAAGCTGTCCTATACAAAAAACAGATTCCGCTATTGTTTTGTAGCGCACGTCTTTTTCTAACTTATCATCTATTTTTTCAAGCGCGATATCTAGATGCTCACTAGCTAGGCTGGTAATGTCTAGTTTTTGAGTAGTACCGCCCAATACATAAGCCATCAACATCACATCTTCTAGCGATGAAGGGGCAATGTTATTTGCGTATGCTAAATGCAGTAATGCTTTAGCCTCATGTGTTATTTTCCAAACATCTTTGCGTTCTAGTAGCGGCTTTAATGATTCCAAAATATGTGTGATTGTTAGAGCGTCGGCGTCATTTGCATTAGATGCTGTGCTATCACCAAATAAATCGCCATGGGCATTATTCTCCACAGATTCATCGCTGCTTATTGCAAGATAGGCTGTATTTTCAATATTGATAGCCATCGCAATACCTATGATTTCTCCAGACTTAGCAGTATCAAGCGTTAATGACAGACTTTCAACATCGTTAAATGATCCCAGCCATTGTTTAAAATCCTCAAGTTCATCAAAATTGGTTGTCTTAAATGTATAATCATTTTGTTTCTTAGTGATATTTTGTTGTGTAGTAGAAAGCTCAAACGAAGCCCCAGCGTTAACCCGAGCTAAAAGCTTTTTAAAGCCTTGTTCGGCTAAAAAAGTTGCAAGTTTTACATTATCGGCTGACTTAAACTCCAGCGCTTCCACTGTGTGCTGCATTGGTGCTTCAAAAGAGAGAGATGCCAACTCGCGCGAGAGCAAGGCTTGATCTTTAAACTCTTCTAAATTCTCGCGGCGCTTATTCTGCTTAATCTCAGAAGTGCGCTCTAAAAGTGCATCAAGACTTCCATATTGATTAATCAACTCTGCGGCAATTTTAGGACCAATACCAGGTACGCCCGGAATGTTATCAGAGCTATCACCCATGAGAGATAAAATATCTAACACCAACTCTGGTGCGACACCAAATTTTTCAACCACCTGCTCGTGTTTAATAAAACGTGACTTAAGAGGATCAAACATAGTGACATTGTCATCCACCAACTGCATTAAGTCTTTATCAGATGATACAATTAAAACATCAAGCCCCATTTGTGTTGCTTGTCTTGTATAGGTTGCAATAAGGTCATCTGCCTCAAACCCCTCAACTTGAAGGGAGGGTAGATTAAAGGCTTCAACCGCTTCTCTTACCAGTGGAAATTGCGGTATTAAATCATCAGGTGCAGGGGGGCGATTTGCTTTATAATCTGCATATATATCATTACGAAATGTTTTTTTGCCAGCGTCTAATGCAACGGCAATATAATCACCTTCATGATCACCTAATAACTTCATTAACATATTACAAAAGCCATAAACAGCACCTGTTGGTGTGCCATCTTTGCGCGTCAATGATGGCATTGAATGATAGGCTCTAAATAAGAAGCCGTAGCCATCAACAAGAATAAGGCATTTGTTTTTTGAAATTTTTTGGCTTTTTTGAGGGGTATTACTAGGCACAACACAACGCTAATTAAGTGATTTATATTAGCGAAAGTTTTACCCTTAATTTGACAGCATGACAATGCTTAATGCGAGTGAGCACCACTATGCTGATGTGAGTGCATGTAGCGATTTCCATCAGGGCTTACATGGACGTGCATCCACGGATCAACAGGCGCATTCTGAGATGTTTGTGGCATTGGTGCGTATGCTGGGGCAGGCTGCTGCACTTGATTTGGCGTGTTCGCAGGTGCTGTTTTTCTACCGCCGCAATCGAGAATATCATAAAGTTGGCTTAAATATTGAATGCGCTCATTCGCAGCGCGTGCCGCTTCTGAACCACTCATGTATGTGCTTAACCAGCAAGTTGGAGTAAAAGCTTCCTCAAGCGTTATACGCTGAGAAATAGCAGCTTCTTTTCTGAAAAACTCTGCTTCGTTAATTTCTAAAATAACGTCTTTACACGTAAGACGTTTATCATCTTGCTGAATAGATTTGATTTTGATAGGCGTACCACAGTTACAAGCAGCAGTTACCAAAACTAATACAAAAAGCGAAATGAATGATATTGGTTTTTTCATCGTTGTAACATTTAAGAGTGAATATCTCTTTTAAGTAGCATAAACCGCCAATATTCACAAGTTTTATGTTTAGAACCACCAAATTCCGCCGATGATACCAATAAAAAGAACTAAGCCAATAACTTGGTTACTTTTAAAGGCCATAAGGCATTCATCGGGTTGATTATAGTCAACAGATGACATTTGCCAGAATAGCGCTGCAATGCATAAAAACAAAGCAAAGAAATAGAGCATGCCAATGCCGTTCAATATTCCCAATATCCAAAGTAGTAAGCTTGATAAACCATAGGATATAAGCAAAAATTTGCGAGTTTGAGAGCTTCGTGAAAATTTTATAGACGTTGATTTTAAACCAAGTAGTGCATCATCGTTTTTATCCTGATGACCGTATATTGTGTCATACCCTAATGTCCATAAAACACCTGCAAAATATAGGATAAAAGCTTCTAGGGCCAATTCCCCTCTAACTGCTGCCCAGCCCATTAAGATGCCCCAATTGAAGGTAATGCCTAAAAATAATTGTGGCCAATAGGTGATACGTTTCATTAAAGGGTAAAAAACAACAAGCGCTATTGCCGCAATACCTAAGTATTGTGACATACTTCCTAATTGCCATAATAAAGTTGCAGCACATACTAATAATAAAAATAACAGCAAAAATGCTTCAAAGAGCGTTATTTTACCACTTGCAAGTGGCCTATGTTTAGTACGGGTCACTTTAGCATCAATTTTGCGGTCTATAATGTCGTTTATAATACAGCCTGTGCTGCGCATAATAAAAGCACCAGCAGTAAAGATGGCATATAAATCTAAATGCACTGTATTACCAGAAGCTAATGCAATGCTCCACAGTGAAGGCCATAATAATAGCCAACTTCCAGCGGGAGCATCTAATCGAAGCAACTGGATATAGGGTACAAACCGTGAAGATTCTTTGATTTTCATGTGACTTTTTATCTTAGTAATATGAACGTTATATTTTCACGTGGTATCCCTACCAGCCAAGCAAAAAACTTGCAAGTTGATTTATTTTTATCTATAAGGATTTATCAAAATTTTTGATAGAGAATTCTTGATATGGAATTTTTATACACTTAGCGTGTATACCACATATTAGAATGAGTTAGGGATGGTGAGTTATATCAATATATATGTTGATATAATGGAGTAAATACTATATATTGTGTTTATAGGCATGTAACTATAAAGATAAGTTTTTGATTTATCTATATTGTTAAGTGCTCATAGATTGATTTTCTAAACTCATTTACTTGGAGAAGAATCATGAACCTTACCCCTAACTACAGAAACATCACCACGCCTTCATCTAAGCGTCAAATGCCAACACATGTTGAACATGTTCCTACGGCAATGTATGAAAAAGATAATGAAAAGCAACAGCAAAAGTTGAAAAAACTTTTTCCTATATTGGATGAAGAGTCAAGTCAAGATAGCTATGAGCCAACAGTGTATGTTGACAGGCAGCCGCTTGTGGATGAGTTGGTTTAGTCATCAACTAAAGAAAGTGGCAATTCTTTTAATTTATGAAGTAAAGTATGCTTCAAACTTTAAGCATTTAGATTTGCTGTGAGTTTGGCAAATCAAGCTTTATAAACTTAATGAGTTTTTGTCATGCTTTTTAGAATCTTTTTTCTATTTCTTATTATTTTCAGCACCCAGTCCTATGCGGATGATAAAAATCCCGCGGCTCAAATAAATAGTGGTTTTTTAATCATTAATTTGGAAAAGGGCGATGAAATTAATAATATTAGAAACTTAGTGTTAAAGTTAGATGATATAGAATCTATTACACATTTTAGCGACGCTAAGAACAATCAAGCATTCAAGTTAGTTATCAAACTAAACAGTAAGCATGAACACATTCCATCAGTTAAGCAGCATATATTAGAATTCTCAAACACATTGACGGCACAAACAATCTATAATTCAATTATGTCAGCTTTATCCGATAGATAGCGTGAGTGACTAATCTAATGAATATTGGATGTTTACAAGATGGTTATTTTAGAATGAAAGTGGTGATCCGGGCGGGGTTCGAACCCGCGACAACCTGATTAAAAGTCAGGTGCTCTACCAGCTGAGCTACCGGATCATAATTATTGCCAAATAAGGCAAAAGATAATGTGAGGCGAAACATAAGGATATTCATTTAGCACGTCAATCATTTAATTTGATTTTTATTGATTTTTTATGATTTTATGGCTGTAAAGCCTAATAAAAAAACTCGGATCTATGTTTTTTTTTACTCTCAATTTTATAAGTTCTTGTTAGTAAGATAAATTTGAATTAAAATAAATATCGCTGAAATACATGTTTTTGGAAGAAATGAGTTGACAGCATGGAGTAAAGTGGGCTATTAAGCACCCTCTTTTTTGAATAAATTGCGTTTAAAATTAGGCGGTTTGACGAATGAATACGTACTCGGTAAAGAGTTCTGAGGTAGAAAGAAAGTGGCACTTAATTGATGCACAAGACTTAGTGCTTGGTCGCTTGGCTGCTGAAGTTTCTAAAATATTACGTGGCAAGCATAAGCCTTGCTTCACACCTCATGTGGACTGTGGTGATTATGTTGTTATTGTTAATGCAGAGAAAGTGCACTTAACTGGTAACAAACTTAGTGATAAAAAATTCTACTGGCATACTGGCCACCCAGGTGGAATAAAAGAACGCACAGCGGAGAAAACTCTTTCGAGTAAATTCCCTGAGCGTTTGATCCAGAAAGCTGTTGAGCGTATGATTGCTCGACGTCGTGCTCCACTTGCAGCACAGCAGCTTAGCAAATTATTTGTATATGCTGGTGAAGAACATCCACACACTGCGCAAAAGCCTGTTAAATTAGACTTGGCTAAGCGTAATGTTAAGAATGAAAAGAGGTAAGTAGGATGACTGCAGAAGTTGCTCAAGTAGAATTAAAAGAAGCAAAGATTGATTCTTTAGGTCGTTCATACGGTACAGGTCGTAGAAAAGAATCTACAGCTCGCGTATGGGTAAAAAAAGGTAAAGGAAAAATTATCGTTAATAAAAAAGATGTTACCAATTATTTTGGTCGTCCTGTTTTACGCATGATTATTAATCAGCCTTTTGCTGCGACAAAAACAGAAGGTGAGTTTGACATTTACTGTACGGTAAAAGGCGGTGGCGCTTCAGGTCAGGCTGGTGCTATTCGTCACGGTATTTCTCGTGCACTTGATGCATTTAACCCTACACTACACTCTATATTGCGTAAAGGTGGGTTCTTAACCCGTGATAGCCGTGCGGTTGAGCGTAAGAAATATGGTAAAGCGAAAGCTCGCCGTAGCTTCCAGTTCTCTAAACGTTAAGGCGACGTACAGATGGAATATTCAAAAAGGCGTCCCATGTGGACGCCTTTTTTAGTTTTGATAAAATAAGGATGTAAATTATGACAATTAATGCAGCAATTATTGGAGCAAGTGGTTACACAGGCGCGGAATTAGTAAGATTGCTATCAAGTCATACCGAAGTAAAAATTACAACACTCGTTGCAGAAAGTAACGCGGGTAAAAAAGTTGGTGATATTTACCCTCATTTGGCGATTTACAATTTACCTAAACTTATTAAGCTAACGGAAGTCAATTGGAGTGAATTAGATGTCGCTTTTTGTTGCTTACCACATGCTACATCACAAGAAATCATCCTAAACATACCAAAACACATTAAGGTAATTGATTTATCCGCTGATTTTAGGCTGTTTGATGTTGAAATATACGCCAAATGGTATGGCGGAGAGCATAAAGCACCGGAGTTACAAAAAGAAGCGGTCTATGGCCTTAGCGAACATGCGCGTGAAGAGATTAAGAGAGCACGTATTGTCGCATGTCCAGGGTGCTATCCAACTTCGGCTAGCTTGCCACTAGTGCCACTTCTTAAAGCAAAGCTTATAGAGCTAGATCAAATTATTGTTGATTCAAAATCTGGTATAACTGGCGCTGGTCGTTCCGCAAAAGTAGATAATTTGTTTGCTGAAATTAACGAAGGTACTAAAGCCTATGGCGTGTGTAATCACCGTCATATTGCGGAGATGGAGCAAACATTTTCGAATATTTCTGGTGAAGAGATATTTGTGCATTTTACACCACAAGTAGTACCGATGAATCGCGGTATTTTGAGTAATGTCTATGTGCGTCCAAAAACTGGTGTGAAGGCAGATGACATTAGAAAATGTCTTGCAGAAGCCTATAAAGATGAGCCATTTGTATTTGTGATGGAAGAGGGGCAATATCCTTCTACACGCCACGTGCAGGGAACAAATGCCAACCTCATCACGGTTTCAAAAGGCAGAACAGAAAATATTGTTGTCATTACATCGGTAATTGATAACCTTGTAAAAGGCGCTTCGGGTCAGGCTGTACAAAATATGAATATTATGTTCGGTTTTGATGAAACACTTGGATTAAAGCAACTATCAGTTTATCCATAAATGTACTCTTAATGGTTGATGTGAGCTATGTGCTGATATAAAGTTGAGCAATAAACAGATAATAAGGTATCCCATGTCACGTTTTCCAGCTTACAAAGGCACTTCACCAAAAATTGCTAAAGACGCATTCATTGCACCGAGTGCCGATATCATTGGTGATGTTGAAATTGGTAGTGAGTGTGGCATTTGGTATGGCGTTGTTATTCGTGGCGATGTAGCAGAAATTCGTGTGGGCGCTCGCACAAACATACAGGATGGAACAGTTATCCATGTTACTCGCAATGGTCACCCCACCATTATTGGTGAAGGTGTAACGATTGGTCACCGAGCGCTACTTCATGCTTGTAAGCTTGAAGATGGTTGTTTTATCGGTATGGGGGCTACAATTATGGATGATGTAGTGGTGGAAACAGGTGCTATGGTCGCAGCAGGTGCAGTTGTCACGCCACGCAAACGCATTCCTAAAGGGCAAATTTGGGCAGGAAATCCTGCAAAATATTTCCGTGACTTAACCGAACAAGAAGCAGCTTTCATCAAAGTTTCTGAACAAAACTATGTAAAACATGTGCATGAATATTTGGATATTTATAAAGATTCTAAATAATTAGCCAACGCGATTTGCAAAATCTTCATAACCATATTGTTTTAGTAACTCATAACTGCCATCTTTCTTAAGTAATCCAAGATCGGGGAGAGGTATGCCATTGAAGGTGGTGTTTTTAACAAAACTATACTGCGCCATATCTATGAATACCAATTTATCACCAATATTAAGCGGCTTATCGAAGCTATAATCAGCAATAATATCTCCTGCCAAACAGGTTCTGCCTGCCAATTGATAGCTAAATTCTTTCTCACCATCTTCACCCGCTCCAATAATATTGGGGCGATATGGCATTTCAAGCACATCTGGCATGTGCGCTGTAGCTGAAGCGTCAATGAGTGCTATCTTTTTTCCACCATTTTCTACAATATCAAGTACGGAAGCAACCAGATAACCAGCATTTAAAACAACTGCGCCACCGGGTTCGAAAAACACTTCAATATCAAATTGTTGTTTAAACTTCTTAATAGCATTTATTAGCTTGTCTGTGTCGTAATCTGGATGCGTCATGAAATGACCACCACCAAAATTCACCCACTTCATTTTATGTAGAATATCTGCATAATTATTAGCTACTGTTTCAATCAGTCTGATAGAATCATCGTTCAAGTTTTCACATAAAATATGGAAATGAAGCCCTTCAATCCCGGTTAAATCGACA
>CAYGTX010000004.1:8040-21242 GCA_964352935.1 uncultured Rickettsiales bacterium
AATCGACACCATTTAAGTCCGCTTTTTTAATGCCCAAACGAGAGCAAGGCGAGCAAGGATTATAAAGCGTTGTGCCAGTGAGAGAAAGCTCAGGATTGATGCGAAGGCCAGTGCTCATATTTGTTGTTTTAATACGATAACGATGCCATTGAGCAAGCGAATTAAATGTTATATGTGATGCAATAGGAATTAACGCCTCAATTTCAGCATCATCAAACGCTGGCGAGTAAACGTGAGTTTCTTTACCAAAATGCTCTTTTCCAAGCTTTGCTTCAAAAATTCCACTACAGGTAGTGCCATCTAGATGTTTTGAAATCTGCTTAAGCACAGTGCTGTTTGAAAAAGCCTTAAGTGCCATCAGAATTTTACAATCAGCTTCACGCTTTACGTTTGATAGAATCGCAAGATTCTCCTCCTGCTTTGCTTCATCAAAAACATAAGCAGGAGTGTTAATCACATCTAATGGCAGAGTGGCAGACATTTATGCCGCAACCGGATCAGACTTTTCAGCAGTCACAGGAAGTTCCTGTACATGCCAAGACAAACCTTGTTTAGCTAATTCTTCCAAAAATGGCTCTGGGTCAAACTGCTCAACATTAAATACACCTTTGCCGTCCCAAATGCCTTTCGCTGCCATAATAGCGCCCGTAGCAGCAGGAACGCCAGTGGTATAGGACACAGCCTGTGCATGGGTGTCTTTAAAGCTGTCTTCGTGATCACATACGTTATATACAATGTATTTTTTACGCTCACCATTTTTAATACCCTCAACAATACAGCCAATTGAGGTTTTGCCTGTATAGCCATCAGCCAATGATGAAGGCTCAGGTAAGAGCGCTTTTAAAAACTGTAGAGGCACAATTTCTTTGCCTTCATAAATAATTGGATCAATACGCGTCATACCAACATTTTCAAGCACTTCTAGGTGTTTGATGTACTGATCAGAGAAAGTCATCCAAAAACGTGCTTGTTTAAGGTGAGGGAAGTGTTTAGCGATTGACTCAAGCTCTTCATGATAAATTAAATATCCTTTTTTAGGGCCAACCTCAGGAAAATCAATCATTTCAGAAACAGTAAGTGCCTTAATTTCATGCCACTTTCCGTCTTTGTAATAACGGCCATCCTGTGTTACTTCGCGGATATTTATTTCAGGATTAAAATTGGTAGCAAACGCTTTGCCGTGATCACCCGCATTACAATCAATGATATCAATCGTATGCACTTCATCAAATAATTTTTTCTTAGCGTAAGCACAGAAAATATTAGTTACACCCGGATCAAATCCGCAACCCAAAATGGCTTTAATGCCTTTTTTCTCAAACCGTTCTTGGTATGCCCACTGCCAACTATATTCAAACTTAGCAACGTCTTTAGGCTCATAGTTTGCGGTATCAAGGTAATCCACACCTGTTTCAAGGCATGCATCCATGATAGGAAGGTCTTGATATGGCAACGCCATATTAATAACCAAATCAGGCTTGAATTGATTAATTAATGCCACAGTATCAGCTACATTATCAGCATCAAGCTGAGAAATTTCTATCTCACTTTTACAAAGCTTTTGAACCGCTTCACACTTTGAAAGCGTACGACTAGCAAGGTGAATACGTGAAAAAATCTCACGATTTGTTGCACATTTTTGTGCGACAACGGCGCCTGCGGCACCAGAACCGATGATTAAAACTGCTGTCATATTAGCCTCCAAAGCTGATTCAAAAGTTGGCGGAATATAGCAATTTCGACCAAAAAACTCAACTATTTTATAATGCTAGTTACTTGCAGATGTATATCCACATAGATGCCATAGAATTCTTGCACCAACAATAGCGTCGATGCTGTCAGTTTCACCACCCACTTCTACTAAATCAAATCCAATTACCCTAGATTTTTGTGATGCTAACTTAATGAGATAAAGCACCTCTTCATAACCTAATCCACCTGGAACAGGTGTGCCCGTGCTGGGGCATAAATGTGGTGCTAACCCATCAATATCAAATGAAATATAGATATTTTCTGGCAATTTATTCACTATTTCTAAGCATTGATCATGCCAATTCTTACCTTTAAAGCCATTTTCTTTTAGCTGTTGATCGTAGAAAGTGATGAAACGTGAAGGATCTGTTTCGGTAAATAATTTTTCTTCATTGCAATAGTCGCGGATTCCTACTTGTATAAAATGTGTGATTTCAGAAATTTTAGCAGCATTATGCATAATAGAAGCGTGTGACTCTTCAAACCCCATAAAAGCATTGCGATAATCGTGGTGTGCATCAATATGAAGGATGCCAAACTCGCCTTTAGTTTCAGCGAGTGCCTGCATTAGACCCAGCGGTGTACTGTGATCACCACCAACAACGCCCACTATTTTTCCTTGCTCTATATGCTTTACACACTCAGACTTTACCCAGTCGGTTAGCTTTGCTGAAGATTGATTTACTTTTGCTAATTGCTCATGATGCGAAGCTGAAAGCTCTTTGCCACTTTCAAGTTGTGCAATAATTTCTTCAACATGTTTGCGTGTTGCATTATTTTCCTCTGTAACCCAGCTTTCTTGTTGTGGCATATATATCCCTTTTTTCCATAAATCTGGAAAATCTGGATGATATAAATCAAGCTGTGGGGAGGATTCTAAAATGCTTTGTGGCCCTTTATGTGTGCCAGTCATATAGCTAGTTGTAGCATCCCAAGCTACAGGAATTAATACAAATTCTGAGTTTTCAATGGTGGAGTCTAAGCCAAAGATACCGCTATCTTTTAACCCTACACCGCTTGGGCTAGATGCGTTATTACTATCAGACATAAAAAAACCTCCATTAGGCATGCTAATGGAGGAAAAATATGTGTATTTTTTTTAAATGTCGATGCTTATTTAAGTTTCTTTAAAACTTCATTGCGTTGAGCTTCGTGCTGCTCTTCAGAAAGAGGCACTAATCCTTTATAAACCAAGTAGCCATCTTGACCACTGGCACGCTCGCTTAGCATTTCTTCTATAAAGTCATAAATACCAGCTGTTACGCCAACATGCTCACCTTTAGCATAAATAAATAACGGCCGAGAGATGGCATAAGAACCATCAGCAATGGTTTCAAACGTTGGCTCAATATCATTTACCAAAGTGCCTTGAACTAACTCACCATTTTGCTCTAAAAAGCTAAATCCAAAGATTCCAAATGCATTATGATTTGTATTAAGCTTTTGAACAATCAAGTTATCATTCTCACCAGCTTCAATAAAAGGACCATCTTCACGCAGCATGTGGCATGCATTATGGCGCTCTTTTGTATTAGCGTAAGCAGCTTTAAACTCGTCAAATTGATCGCAGCCAGCTTCCATCACAATCTCAACAAACGCATCGCGCGTGCCAGATGTTGGAGGAGGGCCATATACTTCAATTTCTTTAGCTGGAAGTGATGCATCAATATCGCTCCACTTTTTATATGGATTATCAACTAACATACCATTTGCAGGTACTTTTCTTGCAAGGGCTAAGAAGATTTGCTGGGTTGTAAAGCTTTCAGGCTCTGCATAAACGGAGTTAGCAAGCACAATACCGTCTGAACCCAATTTAATTTCAACAATATTTTTTACACCATTCTTTTCGCATAACGCTACTTCGCTCTTTTTGATAGCGCGTGATGCATTTGCCAAATCGGGCTTGCCTTCACCGACGCCAGAGCAAAATAATTTAAAGCCACCACCTGTTCCTGTTGCTTCAATAATAGGTGTTTGGAAGTTTTCATTCCGTCTACCAAACTCTTCAGCTGCTGTTGTCACAAATGGATATACGGTAGAAGACCCAACTGCTCTGATTTTACTATTTGCAAATGCAGGAGCCGATAAACCCATACATACACCAACTATAGCAGTTGTAAATATTGTTTTTCTAAGCATTAGATGACCTACTTGTTATAAGGTTATAAATGTTTTATAGTTATTTAATTATCTTTCTATAATATTTATAGTGATAAGAGTCAACGTTAATTATTCTAAAACAATGGAACTATTGAATTATGAAATCAACAAAAGTTCTTAAAATGCTAAGTGCATTAGCTCAAGAAAATAGATTGGCGGTTTTTCGTCTATTAATACAAGAAGGCCCACAGGGTCTAACAGCAGGGACAATTGCAGATATACTGCAGATTCAACCCGCCACCTTATCGTTCCACTTATCTCAACTGAGCAATGCAGGCTTAATTGAATCTGAAAAAGATGGTAGAAGCATACGCTATGCTGCAAAATATAAATCCATAAAAAAAATGGCGAGTTATTTAACAGATAATTCGTTTAAAAAACGCCAGAAAGAAGTGATGCATGAATCAGTAATTGAAGAATTAGATAACGATGATTAGGGAATGGAGAATGGCATTAAATCATAAAAAGCAACGGGGTGTTTCATTAACAGAGCTCGCCATTGTTGTTTCGATTATAGGACTTTTACTTGCTAGTATTGTTGGCGGCACCAGTTTACTTTCTGCTGCAAAAGTAAAAAAACTAATCGTAGAAATTGAAGCAACCAAAAGTGCCATTGACGAATTTAATGATAGATATGGTTACCTTCCGGGCGACTTTAGTGATGCGACAACAGTTTTAAGCGCCGTTGATGATGGTAATGGCAATACAATTGTAGAAGGGCCTACAAACACACAAGATACACCTTTAGAAGATTTATTAGTTTGGAATCACCTCGCTTCGGCTGAATTAATTCGTGGTTCGTATAGCGGGGCTGACGCCTCTGCTTCAGCAAGATATCAGATTGGTGATAATGCTTATACTTCAGATTCATTTTCAAATGGCGTCTATAGCTTTAAACGTTGGGATAGCACTTATGATAGTTCTTATTATGGCACAACAGGAACAGTTATAAAATTAGGAACTGTTATTGATATTGCTGCAGCAAAACAAGGCCTGCCATATGGTGGAGTTGTTACCGCTAGAGATGCTTTTGCGGTTGATTCTAAAATTGATGATGGAAACCCGTCAAAAGGTTATTTTTATACCGTTCGTCGCCACCCTAATACAGGTGAGTCGGCGGCAACAATCAGTAGTTGTGTGACGGGCGCTCATACAGATACTACTGCAGAGTATAAGTTAGATGATAGCAGTAAAGAGTGCCATCTGGTATACTGGTATAAGAAGGATTAGTATATGGAACAACACAGTAAAGCTATCGTAACTGAAAATAAATATTGCGCACACAACTATGCGCCGCTTCCAGTTGTGCTATCTCGCGGTGATGGCGTTTGGCTCTATGATGAAAATGGCACTAAATATCTTGATATGATGAGTGCTTATTCAGCCGTTAGCCATGGGCACGGGCATCCACGTTTGCTTGGTGCACTAAAACATCAGGCTGAAAAATTATGCATTGCATCAAGAGCCTATTATACGGATACACTACCACCATTTTTAGAAAAGCTTTGTGGCTTTAGTGGTATGGATATGGCGTTACCGATGAACACTGGCGCAGAGGCAGTTGAAACAGCTATCAAAGCAGCAAGATTATGGGGCTACCAAAAGAAGAACATCCCTGAAAACAAAGCTGAAATCATCGTTGCTTCCAACAATTTTCACGGCAGAACAACTACTATTGTTAGTTTTTCTTCAGATGAAGAATATAAAAAGGGTTTTGGTCCATTCACCCCTGGTTTTAAAGAAGTGCCACATGGTGATGCCGAAGCATTAGAAGCTGCTATTACAAAAAATACCTGCGCTTTTTTAGTGGAGCCAATGCAAGGTGAGGCAGGTATTATTATTCCAGCCAATGGTTGGCTAAAGCAAGTACAAACAATTTGTAAGAAGCATAATATATTACTTATTCTTGATGAAATTCAATGTGGCTTAGGGCGTACAGGTAAGAACTTTGCCTTCCAGCACGAAATTGACAAGCCAGACGGCTTAATTCTAGGCAAAGCACTTGGTGGTGGAATGATGCCAGTATCCTGCTTTTTGGCAAAAAAAGAAGTGATGGAACTGTTTCATCCTGGCAGTCACGGCTCGACATTTGGTGGCAACCCACTAGCTGCAGCCATTGGACTTGAGGCGTTAAAGGTAATTGAAGATGAAAGCCTCACCGAAAATAGCGCAACACTAGGTGAATGGTTTAAGCAAGAGCTAAACAACATAAAGGCAAAATGCGTAACTGAAGTGCGTGGAAAAGGCTTATGGATGGGCTTAGAAATAGATCCCGATATTATTAGTGCTAGAGAGATATGCTTACGCTTAATGAAAGAAGGTATTCTTTCCAAGGAAACACATCATACGGTTGTTCGGTTTGCACCACCTTTAGTTATCACTAAAATGCAGCTTGAAGACGCATTGGAGAAAATACGTAAAGTACTAACCTCTGTTTAAGTTCATATTGCTGATAATTTCTAATGATTGTTAACGAGGTATTAGGTTGAATATCGATTTAATAGGTTATGGTTGCGGAGCTGGCGCTGGTGAAAGTAGCTGTAAAAGCGGAGCTTCTGAACTAAAGCTAAGACAAATTGAATCTCATTTAGTGCGTGTTAATCATAATGCAACATGGATGGATATTTATCAATCGAGTAGCATTGAGCCTTCTGGTGGTTTGGATAGCCTTCCTTTTGTTTTAGAGCATTGCTCAGCCTTAGCAAATCAAGTTGAGGCATCAATCAAGGGTGGCAAATTTCCTTTAATATTTGGTGGCGATCACTCCATGGCGATTGGTAGCTGGAGTGGTATAACAAGCGCACTCAATGCATGTGGTGATTTTGGGCTGTTGTGGCTTGATGCTCACATGGATGCGCATACACCCGAAAGCTCAGAAACAGGTAATATTCATGGCATGCCACTAGCCGTCTTGCTTGGTAGTGGCGCTCCTGTATTAACATCATTAAAAAGTAAGAATGCAAAACTAAACCCTAAGCATGTGGTGATGATTGGTATACGTAGCTACGAGCAAGGTGAGTATGATTTACTGACAAATGCAGGCGTGCGTATCTATTATATGGAAGAAATTAAGCAGCGCGGGTTTGATGTTATTTATAAAGAAGCACTCGCAATAGTTTCCGCCGCCAAAAAAGGCTTTGGCATCAGTTTTGATATAGATGCATTTGATGCTGATTTAGTACCCGGAACAGGTACAAGAGAAAGTAAAGGACTAAGGCGCAGAGAGGTACTTACCGCCATGCAAGGCATTGCCTATCACCATAAAATTAAAGCAATAGAAATTGCTGAATATAACCCAGAGTTAGATAAAGATAATCAGACATATGAGCTTGTAGAGCAAATGATTGATTCATTTTTTGCTAAGAGTTAAAGCTAATTTAAATGGCTACTTGCTCAACTGATTCAACTTCTGGCACATAATGTTTTAGCATATTTTCGATACCATTTTTCAATGTAATGGTAGAGCTTGGACAGCCAGAGCATGAACCATGTAATTCAAGCTTCACAACACCCGCTTCAAAACTATGGAAAATAATATCACCGCCATCTTGTGCAACAGCAGGGCGCACACGTGTTTCAATAAGCTCTTTAATTTGCTTGGTTAATTCGTCATCATTTTCATTAACAACGTGTTTTGATGCAGTGGTGTTTGCTGGCGCGTCATCATGATAGATTGGCTTACCGCTTACATAATGTTCCATAATGGTTGTTAAAACTTCTGTTTTAACTTCCTGCCAATCAGTAGCATCATCTTTTGTTACTGAGATAAAATCAGAACCAAAAAATACGGCTTTAATATGTTTAATTTTAAAGATTGCTGCCGCAAGAGGCGAGGCCTTAGCTTCATCACTATTATTAAATTGTGCAGTGCCATTGCCAAGCACTTCAGTACCCGGAATGAACTTTAATGTTGAAGGATTTGGTGTATCTTCGGTTTGAATAAACATATTACAACTCCACAATTTTCAATTTATCTGCTCTAAATAACATTTTGAGCTTTGCATGTCCAGTTAAACTCTACTAATATACTAGGTTATTATGGGCGTGGAGTTTATTGCATAATCAAATGTAATTAGTCTATAGTGCTAAAATAATATTTATATAATTTTAGGAGTTAGAGTCATTAGTAATTATCTTTATAAAGGCGACTTACCTGATGGATTAAAATTTAGTGGTTCAATTGCTATTGATACCGAAGCAATGGGTTTAAATAATCACCGTGACCGCTTATGTGTTGTGCAAATTTCTGGCGGTGATGGCCATGCACACCTTGTACAAATTGATCTCAATAATTACGACGCTCCAAATTTAAAAAGCTTACTAGCCGATAAAAACATTACCAAGATTTTTCATTTTGCTCGTTTTGATGTGGCTATTCTATATAAGTATCTAGGTGTGTGGACAGAGCCTGTTTATTGCACCAAAATTGCCTCGAAGCTTGTGCGCACCTATACAGACAGCCACGGCTTAAAAGATTTGTGCCAAGAACTTTTAGCAAAAAAAATATCTAAGCAACAACAATCATCAGATTGGGGAGCGGAAGTATTAAGTAAAGCACAGATTGAATATGCAGCAAGTGATGTGTTATACCTTCACAAAATTAAAGAAGCATTAGATGAAATGCTAAAGCGTGAAGGTCGAACTGAAATGGCTTATAAATGTTTTTCTTTCTTAAAAACACGTGCAGAGCTTGACCTTTCTGGTTGGGTGAATCATGATATTTTTTCACATAGTTCTTCTTAATATCTATCTTACGAGTGGAAAAAAATGATTCAGAAATATGCGTTTATTCATAGATTGCTCCATTGGCTCATTGCGATTGGAATTATAGGACTATTAGCTGTTGGGCTTTACATGACTGGTCTTGAAAAAGATGACCCTCAACGTTTTGATCTTTACTCGCTTCACAAATCATTTGGCGTTACCGTGTTGGGGCTTGCTGTTTTAAGGTTGTTAAGCCTTGGTTTAACTTACATACCGCCTATGCCAGAGGGGCTAAAGTTGATTGAAAAAATCTTAGCACACACAGTACATGGATTACTTTATATCGCTATGTTTGCCATGCCTCTTTCAGGCATTTTTATGTCTAACGCTGCTGGATATAGTGTGAAATTATTTTCGATTGAACTGCCTAGAGTCGTAGAAAAAAATAGTACAATTGGTAGTATCGCGCATGAGATTCACGAATATGGTGCATGGGTATTGATTGCCTTAATATCACTACACGTATTAGGCGCGCTAAAACATAAATTTATTGATAAAGAAAACGACGTGCTTCCACGCATGCTATAAATGAGTAATAGTTTAATGATTCATTCTAAAAGCAGTTCAGAGGCCTATAATAACTCTGCATTGAAGGTTCTAAATCGGGTGAGGGAGTCGCTCGACTCTCTAGAATCGTGGTTGGGTGAACCCTTTTATGAGGCTGTAGAGCTTGTACTTGCTACCAAAGGGCGTGTAATCTTGAGTGGTATGGGAAAAAGTGGACATATTGCAAGGAAAATAGCTGCAACAATGGCATCAACCGGCACACCTGCAACATTTGTGCATCCAGCTGAGGCAAGCCATGGTGATCTGGGAATGATAACCGAAAAAGATACCGTTATCCTACTTTCTAACTCTGGCGAAACCAAAGAACTGCAAGATATTACATTCTATTGTAAGCGCTTTTCAATTCCACTTATTTCAATCGTGAGGCGATCAAAATCTAGTTTGGTTGGTGCTTCTAATGTAGCGCTTATCTTACCCGAAGTGCCTGAGGCAACCAGCGTGAATGCTCCAACAACCTCTACTACCATGATGATAGTATTGGGTGATGCTTTAGCAGTCGCTATTTTAGAAAAAAAGGGTTTTACCGCAGAAGACTTTGGTACTTATCACCCCGGTGGTAAGTTAGGAGCTGCATTTCTAAGGGTTTCAGATTTAATGCATAAAGGAAAAACTGTTCCGAGTGTGAAACTAGATACAAAAATGACAGATGCCCTTCTGGAAATTACTAAAAAGAGCTTAGGCTGTGCTGCAGTGGTCGATAGTGATAATAATGTGATAGGTGTAATTACAGATGGTGATTTACGCCGTAATATGACAAATGATATTATTACAAAATTAGCCAAAGATGTAATGACAGCTTCTCCGCTGGTTATTCAAAAAAGCATGCTAGCAACTGAAGCGCTCGCATTGATGGAAAAGAAATCTATCACAAGCTTACTTGTTGTTCACGAGACTAAACTTGAAGGCGTCTTACATATTCACGATATTCTTAGAGCTGGTGTAGCTTAGGTTCCAATGAAAAATTCCAATAAATTTAGCAAATTATTCGCATTTATCTTAGAGCCTGTAGAGGGTTATACAAGATTGGTCTGGATACTAAAGTATGGATTGTGGGTTGTAGCAGTAGTCATGGTTAGTTGGTTGCTTGTGATGCCACTACTAAACCCGGTGCACGAACGCTTTAGCTTAAACTTTTCATCAGTACAGAAAGGCGCTTCAGAAAAACCAAAAATGACAAAGCCACGCTTTCAAGGGCTTGATAGCAGCAATCAGTCATTTTATATTACCGCCGATAGCGCAACTCAAGAAAGTGAGAATGTCATTGTCCTAGATCAAGTTAATGGTGATATATCTACAGAAGATGGGGGCTGGGCTTCGGTGATTGCAGATGCAGGAACAATTTATACCGAAAAAAACGAGCTACATCTTTACGGTAATGTACAAGTTTATACAGGCGATGGATACGAGTTTAAGACAGAAAGGGCTACTATTTATACCGATAAAAGTGTAATTGAAGGTGATAAACCCATTTTAGGTCAGGGGCCTTCAGGTACTATTGACGCGCAAAGCTTCAGAATAGAGCAGGGTGGTCAGATAATAAAATTTAAGCGTGATGTGCGCCTCATTGTTTTCCCAGCAAGTAAAGGTTAGTTATGATTTTTAATTTAAAGAAGCTCTATATTCCTTTTTTAGCAATATTTTTATTGGCTGCACCCGCTATAGCAGCAGAAAAAGATAGCAGTAAAGAACCTATCGAAATTACTGCAGATGAACTTGAGGTTTTTCGTATTGAAAATAAGGCTATTTTCACAGGTACTGTTGAAGCAGTTCAGGGTGATATGAAGCTAAATGCTGATAAAATGACCGTATTCTATGCTCAAAACAACAATGAAAACAGTAAAAAAAACACACCAGCCTCTCCAAGTGCGGGTGCCTCAAATTCAATAGAAAAAATTAAAGCTACAGGAAATGTATTCTTATCTACCCCCACTGAAACAGCTCAGGGAAACTATGGTGATTATGATTTGAACACTAAGACCATCAAACTAAACGAAGAAGTTGTGCTGACAAAAGGAAAAAACGTGGTAAAAGGTGATTTTTTTGTATATAATCAGGAAACTGGACATAGTAAAGTTTGGTATGCAGGTACAACGAAGACAAATTCTGTCACTGGCGAAAGTAATAAATCTGAGCGTGTAAGAAGTATATTTGTGCCTAAGGAAGATACAAAAAGTGAATAATGATTTTTTAAATCATTGCTATTTACTGATTATCTAGTTATTGACACGTAGTCATGAAATAGGAGTAGGCTATGAAAGCCGATGCAAATAAAAAAGAGAACCTCAGTTCCAAGTCAAATAAAAGTTCTATGACTTCTACAAAAAAGAAAAATGTAACCAAAATAACTGCTATTCGTGGCACAGGCGATGGCTCTAAAGCGTCAAATGGAAGAGCATCAGCAAAAGCCACACTTTCTTCAGCTAAAAAAGAGAGCCCTACGTTGGTTTCGTCTAACTCCGGCCTGGTTGCATCAAATATTGGTAAAAGCTATGCAGGCAGACCTGTATTAAGGGATGTTACTATTCAGGTGAATAGGGGCGAAGTGGTTGGACTACTTGGTCCGAATGGTGCAGGTAAAACAACTTCATTTTATATTGTTTGCGGTCTCGTAAATCCAGATTATGGAACAGTAAAGCTTGATGGAAAAGACGCCACCCAACTACCTATGTATCGCCGTGCGAGAATGGGTATTGGCTACTTGCCACAAGAATCATCTATTTTTCGTGGCATGACAGTTGAACAGAATATTATGTCTATACTAGAAATTGCCGAGCCAGCATCAGAAAGAAGGTTGGCGCGCTTAGATGAGTTGCTTGCAGAATTTTCAATTACGCACCTAAGAAATAGCCCAGCCATTGCACTTTCTGGTGGTGAAAGGCGGCGCGTAGAAATTGCTAGAGCTTTAGCATCATCGCCTTCATATATATTATTAGATGAGCCATTCGCGGGGATTGACCCTATTGCCGTTGGTGATATCAGGCAGCTTGTAGGGCAATTAAAAAACCGTGGTATAGGTGTGCTTATAACCGACCATAATGTTCGTGAAACCCTTGATATTATTGATCGTGCTTACATCATACATGAAGGTAAAGTGCTTAGAAGTGGTACACCTGCGGAAGTAGTAGGTGATAAAGATGTGCGTCGTTTCTACTTAGGTGACTCGTTTAGCTTATAGTTTTCTCATTAAAAAAACTTGCTTGATTTTGCCATTTGGGGTATCCCCACATAACAATAATTAGATGCATATATGTAAAAGGTATCATGCTATGAAAATGAATGCGAATTCAGCACGCCCAGGAAATGTTTTAGAACATAAAAATAAGCTTTGGAGAGTGGTGAAAATTGCTCATACTCAGCCAGGAAAGGGCGGTGCATACATTCAAATGGAACTTAAAGGCCTTAAAGATGGCATTAAATTGAATGAGCGCTTTCGCTCATCAGAAGATATCGAAAAAGTACGCCTTGATGAACAAGAATATCAATTTCTTTTTAAAGATGATAACAACATCACGTTGATGGATACCAGCTCATATGAACAAATAGAGATTAGTGCTGACATTTTAGAAGAAGCCATTGCATATTTACAAGATGGCATGTTAGTTAAAGTAATGAGTTATGATGAAGATGTTGTTTCAGTTGAGTTGCCAGAGCTAGTTGAGCTTGCGGTTGCGGAAACTGAAGGCGTTGTGAAAGGGCAAACGGCTGCCTCATCTTATAAGCCTGCTATTTTAGAAAATGGTGTGCGCGTGATGGTGCCACCTTTTATTAATGTGGGTGAAAAATTAGTTATTCGCACCTCTGATGGTGAATATATGGAGAGGGCAAAAAGCTAGTGGCTGAATTTTCTGCAAATATTACGGTAATGATAAAAGCGGTTAGAAAAGCTAGCCGAGCGATTGTTAGAGATTTTGGTGAAGTAGAAAATCTACAAGTAGTGTCTGTGTGACAGATGGGACGGG
>CAYGTX010000005.1:0-20831 GCA_964352935.1 uncultured Rickettsiales bacterium
GAGGTAATGGGATATTATTTCCAATGGATCATAGACACGATCCTGGATCATCGTTTAATTTTGTCAAAAAAGAAATAATGAAACTACTATGATACTTATAAATGAAATAGAACTGGCTTCAGAACTTGCCTCTAAAGAAATGGATAGTAGATATCTAGAGCAAGCTTGGATGATTCAAGATGAAAAATCTAAAGATTATTTAATTAAAGAAGAACTTCAAGATGAATTCAATGAATTATATGATGAATATCTAACATTAATTGAAAATTGTAAAGAAATAACTCAATAATATGAAAAATTTAATTGGAATTTCAGGAAAAATGGGATCTGGGAAAGATACCGTTGCTCAAATAATTCAATATTTATCAGATTATAATTCGTTAAATTATACTCATCCTATTACAGAAAAAGATTTTAATAGCTATCTTAAAAATAAAAGGTTTTCTAAAAAATGGAAAATTAAAAGATTTGCAGATAAGCTCAAAGATATAACTTGTATGCTTATTGGATGTACTAGAGAACAATTAGAAGATAGAGAATTTAAAAAGACTCCTCTTGGAGAAGAGTGGAAAAAGTTTAATTACGGAGTAGATGATATAGAAAATCCAGTTGACGCTCATTGGGAAACTATTACTCCACGTAAACTTATGCAACTCATTGGAACTGAGTGTGGTAGACAAATTATCCATCCTAATATTTGGGTAAATGCTTTGTTTAGTGAGTATATACCTATTATTGGAAACAAAGGTAATGCGGAAAGTGATTATCCTAAATTAAGAGAGTTAGGAATTAAACAAATTTTACCCGAACTTCCTAATTGGATTATAACAGATATGAGATTTCCTAATGAACTTAAAGCTGTAAAAGATAGAGAAGGTATTACTATTAGAGTTAATAGAAATAAATTTAGTTTTAGTGATTATGAAGCAGCTAAAAATTATTTAATAGAAAAAAGAGGAGAAGCTAAAGGTTTTCTAAGTAATGATGGTTACAGCATAGTATATGAAGCTAATACTGTATTTGAAAAAGAAAACAAGCACTCTTCTGAAACAGCTTTAGATAATTACAAAGATTTCGATGAAACTATAGATAATAATGGGTCTATAGAAGACTTAATAAAAAAAGTTGAACAAATATTAATCAAATACAATATTATATAATGGATTTTTCAAAAAACTTAAAAAGCTTTGAAGTAATTGAACAAAAAGAAATATCTGATAAGAATAGTCTCTCTACGATATCAATTCTAGATTCAAAAAATTTTCTCAATCATCAAGTAGTTATTGGAGTAATTGTCCAATTAGATAAAGAAGAAACAGGAATAAAATTTAAAATAGATTTTAAAGCTACTGTTTGTTCACAAGATGAAAAATATGATCAGAAATTAGGAAGAGATATTGTCATGGGCAGACTTCTATCAAAAGAAGACTCTGAATTTCAAGGCTCTATACCAAATCATGGAATTGATCAAATTGAATCATTAACTGATACTTTTATTGATGTTAAAATATCTAAACTTAGAAATTTTATTACTTCTAAACATCAGTTTGAAAAAGAACAAGCTAAATTAAAACAAAGACATAATGAGGCTCTTGGGAATCTATTTAAAGAATTTAAATAATGATTCATGGAAGAAATAAATGTTTCTAGAAAACAATTGTTTGAATCCTCTCTATCTCTATTTAGCATGACTTATGAAAGTTTTGCTAAAGAGATAAAGAGAGATAGAGCAACAGTTTATAGAGTAATCAATAATTTACAAGTTAAAGACAATAAATATGTAAATCATAAAATTAATTGTTTAATTAATAAATTTTTAAATGAAATAGAATGGATATTGAAACAAAAAAAAGTCTCGCTAAAGAAATACATAAAACAGCCATAGAAAAAGGTTGGTGGGATAGAGCAAGAAATGAATCTGAAATAAGGATGTTAATTATAACTGAATTATCAGAAGCTGTTGAAGCAGATAGAAACAATAGAAAAGCAGATATTAATTCATATTTAGTTTGTTTAGATGAACATCCTGATAATAAAAAATATCTTACAGAAATGTTTGAATTTCATATAAAAGATACAATTGAAGATGAATTGGCAGATACTTATATACGAATATTGGATTATCTATATTTTAAAAAATCTTTATCAAAATCTGTTATTAATAATCAAATTCAATTTCTAATAACTAATAATTTTGCAGAATCTATATTCAATATATGTGGTTTTGTTCAAGCTAATAAATTGAATTATGCAATGCTTTTAATTGAAACTCTTTGTGAAAGAAGGAATATTGATTTAAAATGGCATATTGAAGCCAAAATGGAATATAATTCTAATAGATCATATAAACATGGAGGTAAAAAATATTAATGTCTAGATCAAAAAAGCAAATATTTGCAAGTGAAAGAAATAGTTCTAAAATGCATATTACAGGAATGATAACTAGATTAAGAGGAATTAGAAAAGTAGCTATAGATTCTGAAAAACATAGATTAAATGAAATAGAAAAAGAAATGTTATTGCTATTAACTGATTGGGATAGTAATTATGAATCGGCTAAATTAAAAAATTTAAAATTATAATGATTAAATTTATTTTACCGCAGGATTCTCAAGGTAATTAAGAGCTGTTTCTACATTTCTATTAATTTGAGAAAATCCAGGAAGAACATTATATAATTTCTTTCTTATTTTTGTTGTTCCTTTAAGATCTCCTCTCTCATATTCTTCGAACTCCATATTTGTAAAATCAGTAGTTGCTTGAGCAAGTAAGTCAGCAGTTTTCTCTAACATTGAGATACTCGCTGCTGGAGAACGAAGAATTCTTAAAGTTTCTAAAGGATTGGCGTAAAAGCCAAGCTCTGCTTGAACTCTTCTTAAAGCAAATATTACAAAAAGAACACTATCTGGAATATCTTCTTTTCTATCATCTTTTATTTGAGATACAACATAAGATACCGCAAATAAAGATCCCCATAAAGAAGCTTCTTGAGTACTTTTTCTTATATTAGCTCTTTCTCTAGATGAAAGATTCTCCCAATCTGATCTAAGAATATCAAACTTCATTTTTTTAATAGATTTCCCAAGAGATCTACTAAATCTAATAGTATCTACATAACTCCCACTTCTTCTATCTCCTCTTCTTCTAGAATCAAGAACTCTTCCAGATTCATCTTCATCAAAAACAGAAGTGAATCCTCTCCATCTTTTTTCAAATCCTGGAACCATCCATCTTCTAAGAGATTCAACAGCTCTAAATCCAGCATATTGTTGACTATGAACCCAAAGATCAGAGGAGTAATTACCTTGAGTAGATATTGCTATATCTCTTATATAATAAGAAACATCTGAAAATAAATCTTCTCCAATAGGTTTCTCAGAAAATGTAGTTCTATAAACATTTTTAAACTTATTATCTTTGTTAAATACTAATCCATCTTCTTCAGCAGACATGTAATCAATTAAACTAGCTGCTTTAGTAACATCTTTTGTAATTTCACCATCTACATCTACATAATCTCCGTTTTTAGATAATAGTTTCTGGTCTAATAGTGCTCCAATCATTAATCCATTATGAACATAATATTCACCCATAGATGAGAATGAAAAAAGTAATCCTCTATCAAATAATTGTTTAGTTCTTGAATTTTTAGCAAATCTTATATCTGATCCATAATATGATCCAGTTGGATTAAAAAATTCAGCTAATAATCCAGTAAAAGAAGTAGGTCTAAGTTTTCCAATATCACTAATAATATTTGGAAAATCTTTAACAATCATTAAATCCGCTTTAATTGCTGAATCTTTACTTATTCCAGAAATATCATTTGATTCAAGTAAATTAGATAGTCTTCCTTGAATAGCATTAGGGAGGGCTGAAAAATAATTAAAAGTCATAATAATATTACTACTCATTTGAATAAGAGAATCTATTATTTTACTTGCTTGATCACCTTCTTTTTTTCTAACTCCATACATACTAGCATTAATTAATGAATCTAATACTTTATATTGTCTGGTATTAATTCCTTCGATTACAAGATCTTGAGGATCATTTGGATCAGAATATACGTTCTTTATTTTTTTTAGCCCACGTTTGAATACACTCTCTGTAACTTCAATATCTCTTTGGGAAGCTACTTGTTTCATAATTTCAAGAGTAGGGATAATCATTCTATTATTTTTATATTTAATAGATGCAGTTTCATCCATTAGATGAATAGTCATTAAATCAAAACTTTGTTCTTCAGATTCTTTTCTAAAATACACAGGTTGAGTTCTAGATAATCTATTGTCTTCATCTCCAATAGCAAATCCTAATGATGAGGACTTATAATCAACATCATCGGCTCTTACCTTGAATCTTTCACTCCACCAGTTACGAGTGATTTCTACAGGGTTTTCTTCTGTAGCTTTTTCAATTCCTATTTTATTTATAGATGGAAGTTTTCTAAAAATAGTATCATCAAATGTAAAATCTAATTTAGATTGTTTTACCTTATAATTTTCTTGAGTTTTAGCTCTTGATTTTAAAATATAATCATATAGATTTTGTTCTGATTCAGATCTATTAATTGTGTTTTTCCATTTATTAGAAGGTTTTGATTTATTACTTATTCGTACAGTATTAGATTTAATCCAATCAGATCTATCAGATACTAGCTTTTCATAATTCTTCTTGTTTTCTTTGTTAGAAACATCTGCTTCAAAAATCTCTTTAGCATCTCTAACCTTCTTATTTATATCATTAAGATATATGTAAAAACTAGCATTATATTCTCCTTTTAAATAAGATATTTTTTTACCAGTCTTTTTTCCATTTGAATCTAATTCATCATCAATAAGAGCATCATATTTTTTAGTCTGATTAGTTTCTTTATGATCTTCTGAATAAGCTTCAAATACATCAAGAGCCTCTTGTTCTAACTCAATGTTTTCAGTCATAGTTTTAAAATTCTGACCTTTTATTATTTGAGTAGCTACTTGTAAAAAATCTTCATTTATATATCCAGTTTCGTAAAATAAATCAGTAAAAGATAAATCATTAGGTAATTGATCCATAATAGATTTAAGACGTTCAAGCTCTTTAGCTTGAATAAGTTCTTTAGATTTAGATAATTGCTCAAAGACATATTTGTCTCTAGCTGCGTTATATTCAGATCCTTTAACTTTTTTACCATTAATCTTATTAGAAGTAAAGAATCCAACATTATTATTCTTTTTATCAAAATCACTAATAAATTGATCTTTAAATTTTAAATAAGTAGGGCTATTATCTGATTGACTAAAGACTTGAATTAAATATTTCTTTTGTAAATTAATATTTCTTGTTTCAATAGATTTATATGTAGCAATAGACTTATTACCTAAATCAAATATTTCTTGTTCAACATCTGAATAATCAGGATCTGTTTGAAATTGATGAAGTATATCCTCAATATCTTTATATGCTTTAATAAATTCATTAATCTGTATTAAATCTACGGGATTAATAGTTAAGTATCCATCCTTATCAGCTTTAGAGATTTTCAATAATCTATCTTCGGCAGTAGTAAGTCTATCGTTAGCTTTAGAAATAAAATCAATAATTCCTTTTTTAGCATTAGTAGCTTGAAGTTCAGAAACAATAAGTTTTATATCTTTAATTTGTTCTTGTTGTAATTCTGTCCCTTCATCTAATATAGAAGCATATTTATTTATTTGAATTTGAAGTCTATTTACAATTTTATCGGTTACATCTTTTATTGATTTAAGACTAATGTCTTTAACTCTCATATCATATATATCTTCGATACTTCCTGAGATATTTTCAGAAGTATTTATAATCTCATTAGCTATTTGTTTGGCTATATTAGGAGATATACCAAATAGTTGTTTTACTCTATTAAAGAATAAATCTAACCAATTATTAAATTTATCAATAAGATTCTTTTTACCTTTAAATATATCTACGGATTCTAAACCAATAGCTGTAGCAAGCATTTCTTTTTGAATATGTTCTTCTGATTTATCAGCATATTTTCTTCTTACTTCAGCCTCAAGAGTAGTTCCTATAAGCTGTTTAACTCCTTGAAGAATCATAGGATTAGATAATCCCCCCAATGTATCAATATAGATATGTCCTATTTCATGAACTAGAGTATCTGAAAAAATACTATTTGGATTTACAGTAATAACTCTATTTTCACCATTTTGCTTAACATTAGCTACTACATCAAGATTTGTATCAAATACAATTTCTGCACCAAATTTACTTTGTAATTGTTTTCTTTGCCATTCAAATTCTTCCATAGAAATTGGCTCTGAGGTAGATGTTTTTTGTTCATATTCTATATTTTCTGGAATAGATTCATCATTATTAAACCAATGGTAATAGGCTGCATTTTCTCCAACCTTTTCAACTAGGGCTTTCCATTCAGGTAAACTTTTATTTGGACACTTACTCATTTAACAATTATTAATAGTTTTATATATAAGACCAGCTAATTCCTCCATAGAGTCTTTTGGTCTAGAATCTACGAATTCTCGTAGAGAATTGAAATCAGATTGATCTATAAATTTAACTAAATCATTCTTATTCTCAATCATTTCAGTTAATTGATCTGTTCTAGAAGCATTATTTGAAACTTGATTCTTTTGTGGTACTTCTTCAATCTGATTTTCTTGTTTAATCTTTGGTATTTCATCTGTATTAAAAAATGATTGAGGTTCATGATTTTCAAAATCATACTCTACAATTTTAAATCCTGATTCAGAATATCCAAGAGTAGATATCTTAGAATATTGATGTTCTTTTTTATTTGAAAGAAGATATAGATTATCTCTGTAAAGAATATAATCTGGTAAGGTATCAAACTTTTTATTTGATTTAGATAATTGAATTATACCATTTGGTAATTTTCTACTAGATGTAACATCTACATGCTTTTTAGAAATTTTAGGAACTAAAGCCGAGTTAGTAGGATTATTTCTAATAATTTGATCTAATGCAAAATCAAAAGAATTTGGATTATTCGATTCCTTAATCACTTCATTTATATGATTTTTTATATCGAATTCTTCTAATACAGAAATAGGCATGAATTGAAAAAATCCATTGATAGTATAATTAAATCCAGAAGAAGCATACGCATATTGAGCTAATCTTTTGCTAAATGTAGGATATTTAGATTGTAAAATTTTCCAATCATCATATAATAAATTAGTTTCTTCTTCACTAAATCGTAAAGTATTTGGAAATGAAATCAAATCTATATCATTTTTAAATTCTGATTGAAGAAGATTAAGTAAAAGAAGATCTTCTTTTTGTTTAATCTGCTCAAGTTCTTTAGCTACACTATTTTCTTTTCCTATGAGATTCTCTAGTGAAGCTCTCATTGGTTTACTCATTATAAAGCTATAAAATCCTCTATAAATAGATTCAATATTAGATGGATTTGTAATATCTACATTTTGTCTTTTAGCAAACTCTTCAATAAGTCCTCCTTCTAAAGATTGATTAACATACAATCCTTTAAACGCAGTACTATTAGCAATCAGTCCTTTTCCAAAAGTTTCAAGAAAGAATTCAATTGAATTTTCATAATAAGTTTGATCCATAGTAGGATTACCGTCTTCATTATAAAATTTAGAATTAAAATTACCAATAGTAGAACTTTCTCTAAGTTTAATTAAAGAAATTGCTTCAAATATTGATTTACCCAATCCATCTACTGTAAATTTAGATCCTTTAATAGATTTACTAAGAGCTGTACTAACATCTTCAATAGTTGTGTAGAATTTTAATTGTTCTAATGGATTACTTGGATTAGGTGTATATTTAGTTTTAAAATAATCTTCTTCTGAGTAATTAGTATTATTCTTCTTATTTATATTTTTCAAAGTTTGTTCAATAGAAGTACCTTCTGGATAAATAAAAGATATTTGATACCCTCTTTTAACTCTAATGTATTCTCTAATAGTTTGACTTCCTACTAATTCAGATATAAAATTAATTGGAATACCAAGTCTCCCCATTGTAAGAACTGGAGAAATAGTTTGAAGATTATAATTACCTTGAGCTACATATGGATCTTTCTCAGCATCTACTTCCGCAGACATTATAAGTGAATTAAGCCTAGATATATTTCTATCGCTTCCCTCTGATATAATAGATGCTGGAACTCCATCAATATTTTTAATATTACCAATTCCTAAGCTGAAAGGTTCTCCTTTCTCATTAATTACATAGGTATCTTTATATTGACTTTTAGCATGATCTGTAGTATGGTTTGCCACAACTCCTACAGAACTATTGGCATCAAGATATATCCCTCTTGTAATAGATTGATACATTCCATTCAACGGATTAAGATTATTTCTTAAATCAGAAGATTCGAAATTAGGTTGATTCTTAATAGAGTTCTCAACTTCTTTAGATTCTAGAGAAGTCATCATTCTATTAAAAGCATCTTCATTAGACATAATAGTTCTATATAAATCTAATTTATAATTCTCTAAAGCAGTTCTACTATTAAATTCCATATAATTAGAACCTGTATATCGTTGAATAAACTCTGCTTTACTTAAAGACATATTTTCATACGTATTTCTATCTTCCCAAATTAATCCTAAATTTCTAGGAGTTGATTCAAAATTATAAAATTGAATTCTTTCAGGAATAGAAGGATGTAAATTATACATTAAAAAATATATTTTATCACCATCATTATCTGACCCCATTTGTTCAAACATTTCATCATATACTATAATAGTATCTCCAAGTTCAATAGGTAAAATACCCACTACTTCTAATGGAGTACTATTAGAAAACGCTTGATTAGGAATACGAGAACCAATTCCTTGAAGTAATTCTCTAGCTAAATATGGATCATTTTGTATCTCTGGATACTTTTGATAAATATCAGAAGGAATAATAACTTGACCTGCATATAACTCACCATTTTCAAGTATTGGTGGAACTAATGCTTCATCTGTAAGCCAAGTTATACCTTTCATTTGTTCTTTTGATAGAGAAGATGCTTTATTAATTATTCCAACTCCAGATGCTTGTAGAAAAGAACCTCCAGTTGAATGTTTCATTCTAACAGTAGTTTTATTTATAATAGATGCTATACTATTTTGAATTGGAATGACTTTTCCAGGAATAGCTTCAATAGGATAATTTTTAGAAAGACCTTCTATAAGCATGTCATCAATAGTTCGCTTAGTTATTTCTTCTATTATAAGATTATTCGCTTTCATGGAATCAAAACTATTTCCTGTGAATAATTTATTTTGTAATTCTTCTGCTCCAAGATTTGAAAGTTTAGATTGTAATCTATGTATCTCGTTCTTTATTTCTTTTCCTGTAAATGAACCATATATTTCATCATCATTTATATCAATCATGATCATATGTTTCAACTGAGAAGGCTCTAGAATAGATCCAATTCCTTTCTTTGGTAAATCTTGTTGTAAGAACGTATATCTTCTAGATTGTTGATATGAATTAAATATAATATCTTTTGAATCAAATATTTTTCCATCTTTATCCACAACAGAAGTAGGACTTAATCCTCCAAGTTTTGTACCAGATTCAAAAGATATATGATCAACTTCTTGATTAATCATAGCATCATATATTTGTTCTAATTCTGTACCAGATATAAAGCTTGGGATAAGAGGAATAATGGTTTGTTTATCATAAATAAATCTTGGAGCAAGAACTCCATTCTCATCAATTCTAAGTTCTGAATGAACTGTTTTCATTGATTGAAAAGTAAGATCAGATGATGACATAGCATTTACAAATTCAGATAATTCAGAAGAAGTAATAGTTTCACTATATATCTTAGATATTAAATCATTGTATTCAGGCTTCCATTTACCATATCCATATAATAAATCTACATATAAATCAAGTGTCACATAGGCTTGAGCATCAGAAGTATTAGATGCTCCAATTCCTTTTAAGTATTCTGAAAATTTAGATTTTACTTTAATATCTTTCATGACAGCAGATGTATAATTTTCATCTTGTCCATCTTGCATATAAGAAGAATATCCCATTGATCCAGAAGAAATAATTCTTTTTTGAAGATTATCTTGATCTCCATATAATGCTGGATCACCTGAAAATAATTTTTGTTGCTCTTTATTAGATAACATTGAATTAAATACGTAATCGAACATAGAAGCTTTAACTCCAGTTCTAAATCTTTGAGAATTACTCCATTTTGAAGGAAATAAAGAAGTGTATTTACTTAATGTTTTTTTATCAATAGCGTTATTAGAAGACTCTTCAAAGTTAACGATAAAAAATTCTTCTAATAATTGAGTAGTTGAATTAACCTCATTACTAAATATCTGCTTTATACTTTCTTTCAATTTTGTATCCGAAAGAATAGTTCTTTTATCAATATTAGTAGCCCTTCCTTTATCATCGAATAATAATTCAGATTTATATTTTCCATTTTGTAATTCTGGAAATATATTTAATTGTAAAGCTGGAACTTTTCCATTCTTTTTAACATGATAATTATCAATAAGTATTTCAGGTTTTGAATCTAAATATTTTTGCTCTGTTTGAATTCTTTTATGTTCATCAGCAACATATCCTAATAATATATCAACGGCATTGGAAGAAAGCTCTATATTATTTCCAGAAATACTATATGCTGTAATAGGATCAAAGCCTGAAATAATAAATTCAGTAGCATTTGAACCTCTAGCGTGTAATGGTAAATATCCATTAAGAGTCATATTAATAGAAGATGCAATTCGATCAGCATCATTTATTTCTTTAGGTCTTTTGCCATTATCAAAAAAGGTTTTAAAATTCATAAAGTTATGAATCTTTAATTCTTTTCCAGAAAGCAAATGATCAATCCATATTGAATTTTCATAAAATGGATACGTTTTAAGTTGCTCTAAATAAGAAGGATTATTTTTTACATCTTCTAATCTTTTAGACATCATAGAGTGAGAAGAATAATTATAATAAGGCTTACCATCAGGACCCAATATATTTTGATCTGATAGATCCATGTGAAAGAATCCTCTTGCTCTAGCTAAATCTAGCACAGATTCTTCATTTTCAATAAACCATTGAGTTTCTGAAGTAATTGGAGTTTTATACATATCTTCTAATTCAGAAATGTAATAAGAAATCTTTTCTCTTAATATGGATAGAGATTCTTTTTTATTGGTAGCTTTTCCTTCAGATACATTATTTTTAAAATACTTATTAAGTTCTCTAGGTTCCATTTCTATTCCAATAATAGATAATGTATCTATAGCCTTATTAATAACTTCTTCTGATATTATTCCAGGTTTTCTTATAGATGCATTTACTAACTCTTTAAGTTCTTCATATGATTGTTTAACTTTATTAATAATTTCTTTAGATAATCCAACTCTTAACTCTCCATCTGTAGTTTTTCTAGAAGTTGTAAGATTTCTAATAGCATTAGATTTCCATCTCTTAGATACCGCAAATTCAGCAGAATGAGGATTTTTTTGAACAAAGCTCCAATTATTATTTCCACTTACTAGAACTGAGAAATAATTTTGCGGAGAAAGATACATTGCTCTAACAAATCTAGTCTTAGTAGATTCATCTATAGATACATTATTTTGAAGTCTTTCAATTAAAATATTAAATTCAGGTCTATCTATTGCTATTTCTTCAATTTTAGAAATATACTTTTCATATAAATCTTCATAATTATTAGAATCTGGTTGTTTAGATTCAATTATACCAGATAATTCTACAACTAATGTATTCCATATATTTGAAAATGAATGATATTCAGGAAGATTAGTAATCTCATTTAGCTTATAATCTCTACTATAAATAGATTCTCTAACTTTTTTAGAAGTTTCAGAAGTAAGATCACTATTAACTTTTGGTATAAAGCTCATTAAGAACTTGATATCAGCGGTTACTTTTTCTTTTCCATTAATAGCATAATGCTGTTTACTATCTCCAAGTTGAGAAACATCTTCTTCTTCAACTTCTTCTGAAACAGAATTATCTCTAATGATCCCAAAAGTTTTTAGTTTTTGAATAATTGATTGTACGAATGGAGAATTTTGATTAATTGATCCATCTGTAGAAACCACAGAATGATATACTTCTTTAGCAGTCTGTAATTGATCTTCATTAGAAGTATTATATCCAATTCCATTAATGACAGATTCTAAAATAGACAAATCAATATTATCTACATCTGATATATCATATACATTGTTTTTCATCATTACAGCATTGAGAAGAGTATGTACCCAAGCATCGTATTCTTTTTTACCAAGATTTGTCTTTTGATATCCAATAAGTGGATTATTAGATACTCCTATAAATGAATGAGAATTCATTAAATCAGCAAGATCTTGCAACGTAGTATCTAACGATAGAGAAGATATATTGACAGAAGGCATTATATCTTTTATATAAGAAAGAATAGTATTCCATATTCTTCTAAGAACATTAGTTAAAGAATTAGTCTTAATATTATTAGAAGCAAGAGATCCCAATAATTGAACAATTGTTTCCTCTAATATTCCATCATTATCTAATACATCTCCATATTTTTGCTTAATCATTGCATAGGTAGATTTACCTTGCTCATGAGTAAGAAGTTGAGAAGTAAGAGAAGCATAAAGTCTAGGGTTAGTATTCTTTATTTCTCTAATTATTGGATGTAAATATTCATGAAATGCTGTATTCTTAGTAGCTTTAGAGGAATTAATAAGAATAATATCATTCTTAACCATTCCAGCCCATTGAGAATCAGGTTCATTTACAATTTTGTAATTCCATCCTGTTCTTAATTTAAGATTATTTAAGATTGGAATAAGTCCTTTAGCATCACCAATAGCAAATTCTTTCAATTGCATGATGTCTGAATCAGGCTTTCTAAAGTCAAATGCTCTAGTTACATTTTCTTTAGATATATCAGAAGGAATATTAATAAGAACTTCTTCAGATTCAGCAATATCTTCTACAAAAGGAGTTCCAAAATAAACAACAGGTTGTATAAATAATTGATTTTCGGGAACAGAGCCATATATGATATTATTTCCAATTAAATAATCCTCATAAGTAGAATCCCCCAATTTGTTTTTATGGATATTTCTGTAATGTCCTTTTAATAAATCAAGAATTTCTCCTTTAGAAGAATATATTTGTTCATAAGAAAATGCTCTAAGATCATCTTTATTTGATGAAAGTGAAAGAAGTTGATTTTCAAAATCTAATCTAAATACTTTATTCTTTCCAAGAGTTCTAGGAGATTCATAAATTAAGAAATTGAAAAGCTCTTGATATGTTATATCTGGATACATTTCAAGAATACCTGAATTCTTATCAGAGTTTATAAGAGTATTCTTTATAGATCCGTCTATCTTTTCATTATTATTTTTATCACTAATTAAATGCTGTATAAGATTATAAACTATTTCTGCGTCCTCATTATCCAGCTTAGATCTCTCTAAAGCAACTGGGTATCTTTGACCATTTGCGGAATTAGTAATAGCATATAATCTACCAATTTGATCTTTGTTACCTGTAGGTAAATCTAAAAATGATTTAGTTCCATTTTTATAATTAAGACTCTCAGTAAGAATAGACAATTCAAAATCTCTATTTCCAAGAAGTTGAGCAACATTGGTTGTATATCTAAGATCATACCCAACTATCCCTGCGCCCTTTGATACAATAGGAACTTTAAGAGAATCTCCTTGAATAATAGCATTTAATATTCTTTTTCTTTGAGAAAGTAATACTTCTCTTGGATCATTTGATGGAATTTCACTTTTATCAACATCTTGTACTTGATCTATATAATTTCCAGTATGAACAAATAGATGTAAAGATTCATCGTTATAAATTATTTGAGTTCCATCAGAAGAAGTTAAACCAAGTCTAATTGGAATGTTTAATATCTCCTGCTCATTATTATTGGATAATATAGATTCAATAGAATTAATATCGTATTCATCGGGAGATATATGTGGAGATCCATAAAGACCATTTTCTACAGGTTGACCATCTTCTAGATAATTAGTAAGAGCAATATCGTGAGAATTAGCAGGATCATTTTGAGTAATTCTTTCTGTGTTATTAGCCGATTTCCAAGCTCCACTCCATATAGTATTTTTTCTAGTGTCTATATCTTTTGGTTTAACTCCCTCGAAATAAAATTCATTATCACTTGAATCAGGAATAGAATTAGATTCTGCACTTTTTCTAAGTTGATCTTCTGGATTATTTTGAACAATTAAAGTTTCAATATCTGCTTCACTAATTGCTATTTTATTTCCATTAATATCTTCTAGAGCAAAAGATCCATTTTCTTCAATGAGAGTATAATCCGTATCTCCTGTAATATTTCTACGAACAATATCTCCAACTTCTGCTTTTTTACCAGAGGTATCAGTAGTTCTTCTCTTTTTCTTCTCATTTACAATATCATTAATATCTTCTTTAAAGGAAGTAAACATAGCTGTTTCAGATGGAGTCAATGTTTCACCTGCAATTCTTTTATCAGCTATTTTATTTAAAGTAGATTGAGAAGGTCTTTCTCCATTATTAAAACTGTTTATCTCTTCTTTAGTAAGAGAATTATTTCCAGTAATTAATTTTTCAATAAGATCAGTTGATTTATTTCTATAATGAATAGATCGTTCAGTATCTAATATACTTTTAGCATAAAACGGTTTAGCTTCTTCTAAGAATGATGTTATCCCATTTAAAATTTCATTATCTGAAGAAACTTCTTCTTCTTTTCTTTCTTGAGATCTTATTTTCTTAATCTTTTCTTTAGCTTTTTCTTTTTTAGAAAGTAATCGTTCTTCAATAGATTGAGCAACTTCTTTAGTAGATTCATTCTTTTTCAAAGCTTTATTTCTTTTTATAGCTTCAGAAATAGCTCTTTCAAAAATCATTCCTTCTAAAATAGTTGATCCTGTAGTAGATAAATTTTCAACATTAGGGATAGTTGATTTAATATTCTCTACTTCTGCTTTACCAGCACTAGCTCTTTCAGTAAGTAATTTAGCTTGAGTATTTGCAATAGCGATTGGTTCTGCAAAATTACCATATTTTTGAGATTTATTATATTCTTCTGTAGCTATATCAAATACATTAGTTAAAGAAGCAGAAAGTTCAATATTTGGATCAAGACCAACATCTTCTGTATTAAGAATAGATTGTAGCTCACTACTATCAGATTCAATAATTGCTTTTAAAAGATTTCTACTAGTATCGGAAGTTCCTTCTTTTGCACTTTTAATAGCATTTCTTAAAACTAAATCTTCGGAAACTTCTTTGAATTGTTCAGAATTAGGATCAAGATCTTTTAAAGCATTATAGTAAAGTTCTCCAATAACATTATTTTTGGTAATGCTTTGAGGACTATTTGGATTTTGAGGATCATTTATTTTTGAATCATCATTTCTAGCTTTTCTTTTACCATATAAATGTGCACCAGATTGAACTAATCCAGAACCAAGTGCTCCAAAGAAAGCAGAAGTAAGAAGTTCTCCATTCACATATCCTCCAAGTCTCTCATTAAACTTATTTTCTTTTCTGATTCCAGCTGCTAAATCAGATATATAATCAGCTTCTTCTGAAATAACATATTGAAATGCTTCTTCAGCTCCTTCTTGAGTCATGTCTCCAAGAATAGATCTTAAAGTTCCTTTAGTTGCTATTTCTGAAGGATCTATTTTACTAGCTCCTCCTAATTTTCTAAGAAGTCCAAATTGAGAAATATCTTGTAAAAGCATCCAATAATTTCTTTTATAAATAGAGCTTGCCCCAATAGATGCATATTCACTAGCTTGTTCCTCACTTAGTCCTCTATCAAGTCCTTCTTTATATTTCTCATCAAAGAATTGAGTGGCTTCCATAGAGTTTTCCATATGTCTCGATAGTAAAGCCTGAGTAGTTGTACCAACAGCATTAGTAAAAGCTGGCATCTCTTCTAATGCTGACATTGCTTTTCTACCAGTAGATGTTAATTTAGAAGCAGAACTAATTCCTTTTCCTAAATAACCAAGTCCTTTAGTAGCAACTCCAGAACCAACAATAAGAGGAATCATACTAGCAACAGAAACTCCATTTTTAGCCCACCATCCAGTATCCATCATATTAAATGATCCAGGTTCTTCTTCATAAATAGGATATGTATCTTGAACTGATTCTTTAATAGATGTTCCAAATTCAGATAAAGCATTACTAAAAGAATCTTTCGACCCCCATATAGCATTATCATAATTTAAAAGTTCTGCTAAATATCCAATTCCTTCAATAGTTCCACCTACAATTTCTCCAGCTACTACTTGAGCGCCAAATCTTCTAAATTGTTCTAGACTACCTTGATTCTCAGCTCTAAGTTTATCAATGTTTTGAGTAAGAGGATTTATTAGATTTCCATCAGAATACTTTTTATAGTCTTCTAATTTAGCATGTGTATTTACCTGTCTTGGTAAAGATACAGCCTCTTGCATAGCAGATTGAGAAGGATTTAGTCTTCTATATTTACTTAAATCTACAAGTTTTGGAGGAGTTGGATTAGTAATAAGATCTTTTGGCATAATTAATCAGGTATTGCATATGATATAGCATGAACTTTATCTATAAATGGATATGGATCTTTTAATTTTGAGATTCCATTCATCCATTCTGATACAGAATCATCTACAGGAAGGGTTCTTAGCTTAGCTAATTCCTCTGTTGTAAAAAATCCTTTTAATTCCCTGTTAATTTCGTCAATAATTCTATTAAATTCAATGATGCTTTTATCAGGATTATCAGATCCTGGAGCATTATCAATTAAGTAATTAAAATAATTATATGGGGCATGATTATCTTTTGTACCAATATTCATTATAGTTCCATCAGTATTAAGATCCATTTTTATAAAATCAATATCTCTAGCATTTGATTTAATTGATTGAGGAAGTTTATCAAATATATTTTCTCCACTATATGTATTAACACTTCTAAGAGCAAATACTTTATTAAGCTTTCTTCCTCTTGGACCACCTATTAATTCAGTTACGTAATTAGTAACACTATTCTCATAAATTGAAGAATCTTGTATCTTTTCTTCTAGAATATAATTTTTGCTATCTCCATCATCATTTATATAAGATACTTCATAAAATATAGCATCGTCAGTATATGATATTTGAGGAGTAGTTTTATTATCATCAATATTATCTTTTATTTCAGTAATAAGATCAATTTTTTCATTTTCATCTAATTCTTCGTTTACAATATCAAATGATCTAGGATTAATACTTCTAGCGAATACATTTCTAAAATGATTAGATTTAGTATCATCTTTAAATATGACATTATTACTTATGATATCTCCTCTATTTTCAACAAAAGAGTTTATTTTGTCTTGCACTTCTTTGAATTTCGGAGAAGTTTCATATAATGTTTTAGAATTATTTTGTCGTTCTTGAATTCTTCTTAATATGTCAGTTTCTCTACCACTAGTACCAATTGATACGTTATAGTCTTTATTTTCTGGAGTTAAATTAACATACTCATTAGTATGCAATGACTCTAAATAGCGATTCATATCATGAGCTGTGATAATACCTTCATTCTTCATTTGGGAAAGAGTGTGATTAAGAGCTGATTTTTTAGCTTGAAAAGTATCTGGATCTTCCTCTGATCTAAGAAACGCTGTTCTCATAGAACCCATGAAATCACTATAATCATTTGGAATAAATGATCTAACATTCATTAGAGATCCTGGTATATCTATAGTTCCTGCGGTATATGGATCTTCGCTTTTAAATTCAGTACCTGAACTAACATCACTTATAGTTCTATCATCAATAGTTTGAGAAGCTACAGCAGTAGCTACAGATAAATTAATTCTACCATCTATGTATTCTTGTGGATTATCAGGAGCCATTATCTCAGCCTCAGCTCTAATATAATCCATTATTTTAGGATCATTTTTTATTCTACTTTCAACAATAGTTTTAATAGCTTCAGATTCTCTAATTCTAGTTTTAATTTTTCCAGATTTATCAGTCAATACTTCTTCTATTTCTCCAGTAACCATATTTTTTCGTTGTTCAAAAATAAACCCATATTGCTCATAAGTTTGAGGCTGTATGTCTTTGGCAAATTCAATAGCTTTATCATTAACATCTGCATATTTTGGTAGATCAAATATAGGTTCTATTTTATCTCCAGCTTCAACTCCTTGATAATCATTAAGATATTGATCTCTAAGTCTTCTTTTTAATTCTGGAGACCAATCTGATTTATCAATTTTTTCAAAATTATCAGTAAGAGTGCTCATATTTCTACGAGCTTTATATATATCTCCACTATTATATCTAGATGAAAATTCCATAGCTTTTTTTCTTATAGCTGGTCTAGCATCTTTAAACGTAGAAGCATCATAAATTTCTGTAAATCCTTTTTGTAATTCTTGCAGTCCTTTTTGTAACAAAGGTTTATCTTGTTCTGCTAATTCTCCCATTGCAGAATTCATAGTTTCAGTAAGCTTATCGTATTGAAGAAGACTAGTATCTCTTTGATTTTGTAAATCATTTGCTCCCATTCCAATTGCTTGAAAATTAGGTGGAACATAAGTAGGTACAAAAGGAGTATTAAATTGTTGTGAATATTTATTAGGCATTATTTAAAGACTCCATAATTGTTTTTATTACTTGAGGATCTTTACCAGCTAACATGGCAGCTAAAGATTGCTCATCTCTTTTACTTTGATTATTCTGAGCAAACATTTGTAATACTTTTGTGGATATATTAAATAATGAATTTCTTGCAAAATTACCATCAATACCAAGATTAGCATCTGAAATCATTTTATCTTCTCTATATTGATTATCATACTGAGCTTGTCTACTATCTAAGTTAGCTTGAATACTAGCTTTATTTGATTGCATTTGATTCTCTTTATTTTGCTTTTCAGCATATGCTTGAGAATCAGCTCTTTGCTTCATTGATAAAGCTGCTAATTTTTGATTAGCAGTAGCACTAGGATCACGAAGTATAGATACATATCCAGATCTATTAGAACTTAATACTGGATTAATATTATATTTACTAGGATAATTAGATAAAGAATTCCTACTAATTCTAGTAGCAGGTCTTGTTTTATCTTTACCAGCAACTCCTGTGGCAAAATTAACTATATCTGGTAAAAATTGTAATCCTTTAGATAAAATATTTCCAAAATTACTTTCACCACCAGATAGTGATTCTGTTGGATTAGTTGAAACACTAGAGCTATCAATATCAGGAGCGGTAGTTTCTGGAACATAGCTTTGAGATAAATCTAATTCAGAACCATAGTTTCCAGCTAAGGCTGGAGAAACATTAGGAATAATATTTTCATTAGGATAAAGAGGACTATCTTTAGGAATAGCTTGTTCTCCAATAAATGGATTTCCAAAAAAAGAAGGATGAATAGTACTTCCCTCTGCATATGGTACTACTCCTGCTGGAGATGGAGGATCAATAACTCCACCATTTAAATAAATCTTTCTTCTTCTATTATAATCTGATAATTTCATTAATTACCTCTTTTATATTTATTCAATCCTTTTTTATTAGATCTACCAGAAACTTCTTCTTGTACTTCTGCAAGAGCTTTAATCTCATCTTCTGTTGCATTATTAGCAACTAATTCCTCATGAGTTTCAGCAAATGATTTATCAGATCCAGGAACCTTTAATTTTTTAGAAAACACATACTCGTTTCCTTCAATAGAATCCATTGTTTCTTCTCCTTCTACTTCAGCATCTTCTCCAATTGGTACTCCTCCTTTAGCATGACTTGGACCAACTACTTTAACTGCGTCTTGACCTATTGGTAAAAATCCTCCAGTTTCAAGTAATCCTAAACTACCAGATGCTCTACTTGTAACCATAGGTTGATTATTTGATCCTTTATTTTTTAAAAGCTCTTCATATTTTTTATTTTGAATTACCCCGTCTACTCCAGAACCTATAGTTCCACCAATTTTAGCACCAAGCATGGGATTTCCTAAAAAACCTCCTGCTACTACTCCTAATCCAGTACCGATTAATCCTCCAAGTCCATATTCTTCAGTAGTCTTTTTCTTAACAGTTTTGGATTTACCAGCTCTTAGTCTATTCTTTTTCATCTATTACTTTCTTTAAAGTTTGCTTTAGAAGATATTAAATTTAATTTAACATGTTCTGGGGTATCATAATATAAGTCTATTAATACATATTTACCAATAAATCTCTTTTGCTCATGCCATAATAATCCAGTATCAATAGTATTAGTAGAAGGATCAATAAAATCTCTAAATTTATTTATTCTCCAAGTACCATCTATAAGTCTAGCATTTCCATTAGTAGAAGTAAAATATATAATATTTTGAATACCTGAATCTTGAATATCATTTCTTATTCTAAATCTATCTAAATTTTTATCCCAATCAAAACTACCATTTGATTGTAAGATCGGTCTTATTTCATATTCAAAATTAATTAATGATTTACTTATATCTGAACTTGGATTATCTGAAAATTGAAATCTAAAACTATTTTGAGTTCCATAGTATTTACAGTAATCAATACTAGCATCATATTCTTGCCAATCATGCTCATAAAAATCCCCATTTGTTGGGTAAAAAGATAATAGCTTATAAATATTAGAGCAATAAAAATTAGGTTTATAATCATGGAAACTAACCCAAGCTTTTATTTCAGGAAGATAAGATATAGTAAAACTTTTATCTATGAAATAATCAGTATCTGTAAATTCAATAGTAGTAGCTCCAGGACTTGTTTCCCATTTCTTTTTAGATTCACTAAATA
>CAYGTX010000006.1:0-19275 GCA_964352935.1 uncultured Rickettsiales bacterium
ATATCTATTTCGGCGATGTGATTCACGAGGCGTTGCGGATGATGGATGCAGATGCCAAAAAAGCATCAGTAAAGTTGATTGATAAAACCGAGCAATGTTTGCCAACCCTGACCGCAGATTCACGTAAGTTAAAGCAAGTGGTGGTGAATTTACTTTCCAACGCCATCAAATTTACACCAAAAGGCGGTGATGTCATTGTTTCAACGATGATTACCAAGCGGGGTGATTTGCAAATTATGGTGGAAGATACTGGCATTGGGATGCGCCCTGAACATATTCCCATTGCGTTTGCGATGTTTGAACAGGTGCAAAATGAACATAGCCAGAAAGGCACAGGGCTTGGGCTTTCACTGTGCAAAATGCTGGTTGAGCTTCATGGCGGTCGTATCGGTATTAAGAGCGAAGAAGGCAAGGGTACGGCTGTTTTCTTGCACCTACCAAAAAAACGCCTGACCGACCCTGCATTTACGAAAGCTAAAATGTTCTAAACCTCTATTTTAGGAACGCACATGAAAGAATATAAAGTAGTAATTTATCGTGAGGGTTTATTCGGCTCGCTCCTTTTGGGAGCTTCTAAAATCAACCCTGTGCGTTTTACAGAGTTTTTAAACGAAAATGCACAAGACGGCTGGCAAGTCATCACTATGGATAAAGACATTCAGCGGATGCTACTATTTTGGCGCCGTGAAGCTTATGTAGTAATATTGGAACGTGAGAAATAAGAGGTGCTTTGATGCGGTTTATATATATGTTCTTTGTTGTGCTTGCTGGTATCGCTGCGATATTAACGTTAGATCAAATTTGGTTTAGTTATCTCACGCTTGATATTTATTTCAAAATCATCATCACCGAAGCGGTGATTGCAGGGCTAGTGCTAGCGGCGTATCTTTTGAAGCATGAATTTTTAGATGATAAAAAGCTCAAAAAAGACAAATACACCAATTAACAGCAAGTTGCTCTGCCGCTTTTAAGGATACATAAAACAAATCTGAATGCGTTTGCAAGCGCTATGAGTGCAATTCGTGCTTGCTCTGACGTCAAAATCATGTATATTCCCCCCGAAAAACCGATAAGCGCTACATAGAAGTAGTAGGAGGTCTTTCAATCATGCAAATTCGCCAAGCTCTCACATTTGACGATGTTCTTTTAGTACCACAGAAATCAGAGATTCTACCTGCGGGAGTGAACACATCTACGCAACTTACCAAAGATATTAAGTTGGGCATTCCGCTTATGTCATCGGCGATGGATACAGTAACTGAATCGCGCCTTGCTATTGCGATGGCGCAAAGTGGTGGTATTGGTTGTATTCACAAGAATCTTTCTATCGGTGAGCAATATGACGAAGTGCGTAAGGTGAAGAAGTTTGAATCGGGCATGGTGGTCAACCCAATCACCATTCATCCTGATGCCTCACTTGCGGATGCACTTGGATTGATGCAAGAAAATTCTATTTCAGGCATTCCTGTTACGGAAAAAGGCTCTGGCAAACTCGTAGGCATTTTAAGTAATCGTGATGTGCGTTTTGCCCATAATATGCAGCAGCCAATCTCTGATTTAATGACCAAAGAAAATTTGATTACCGTTAAAGAAGGCGTGAATCGCGATGAAGCAAAAACATTGCTTCATACACACCGTATTGAAAAACTACTCGTGGTTGATAATAACTATCGTTGCGTTGGTTTAATCACCGTGAAAGACATTGAAAAAGCTGAGCAATATCCTTCATCATGTAAGGATGCCAAAGGGCGTTTGCGTGTAGCAGCAGCCGTAGGCACAGGCGATGATGGTGTGATGCGCGCAGAAAGCCTAATTGATGCTGAGGTGGACGTGATTGTGGTGGATACCGCTCATGGTCACTCTAAAGGTGTGATTGAAACCGTCAAGCGCGTGAAAAGCTTAAATAAAACCGTGCCAGTGATTGCAGGTAACATCGCCACCGCAGCAGCAGCACAAGCGCTTGTTGAAGCAGGTGCGGATGCGGTGAAAGTAGGCATTGGCCCTGGGTCAATTTGCACGACACGTATTGTGGCAGGTGTAGGCGTGCCACAACTCACCGCAATTATGGATGTGGTTGAATATCTAGAAAAGCAAGGCATTCCAGCCATTGCTGATGGTGGCATTAAATATTCAGGCGATGTGGCAAAAGCCATTGCAGCAGGTGCTGGTGTGGTGATGATTGGTTCACTCCTTGCAGGTACTGAAGAAAGCCCCGGTGAAGTGATTTTATACCAAGGTCGTTCATACAAGTCATACCGCGGTATGGGTTCTGTAGGTGCGATGGCGCGTGGTTCGGCGGATCGCTACTTCCAACAAGAAGTGAAAGATCAAATGAAGCTTGTACCAGAAGGTGTAGAAGGGCGCGTACCGTTTAAAGGGTCTGCTGCTTCTGTGGTGCATCAACTGGTGGGTGGTTTGCGTTCATCGATGGGTTATACTGGCAACGCAACCATTGCAGAAATGCGTTCAAATTGTGAATTTGTGCGTATTACCAATGCAGGTTTGCGTGAAAGCCATGTGCATGATATTACCATCACGCGTGAATCACCAAACTATGGCATGCAGCAAGGCTAATAAACCTGACGATAGATGCTTGGCTTAATCAAGATGCTTGGCTATCATGCTTGCAATGCTTGATGCTTCGGGCAATATGAAATCCATATAATAGTTAGCGGACGCTGTTTGTGCTGCTTTCTTGCTCTCTGAAATACTGGCATGTGTGAGTGCATTTAGCCGTTGCTGCATCATCAGTGCGCCTAGCGCTATGCCCCAAAGTTTTAAATGCGGTGTGGCAACAAAAAGTGCTTTCTCAGTCTGTCCGATTTCGATGGCTTTTCTGAGCTTTTGAGTGACTTCTTGCAAAGTTTTTGCTGTGGGAGTGAGGGTGTCAAACGCTTTCATTTGTGCAATAAAATGTTCTGCTACATTGTCTAATGTGAGTTTACGCATCATCAAATCGATGGCTTGAATGCCGTTAGTGCCCTCATAAATTTGGGCAATCTTGGCATCACGCAGATTTTGCTCAATGCCTGTTTCTTTAATATAGCCCATACCACCAAAGGTTTGAATCGCCATCGAGGCTACATCATGCCCAATATCGGTGGCATGCGCTTTTACAATAGGCGTGAGAAAGGCAGCTTGTAATGCGTATTGACCTCGCAGACTGTCATCCGCGTGGTGCTTTGCCATATCTAGTGCTTTGGCCTCGGTGAGGGCTAGCGCGCGCATGGCTTCAGTCTGTGCTTGCATGTGCAATATCATACGTTTGACGTCTGGGTGTTGATTAATGGTTACGCCCATTTGTTGACGTTCAGCTGCATAGGCAGCGGCTTGCTGTAGCGAATTTTCAGCAATTGCAACGCCTTCCACACCAACAGCAAGGCGGGCATTATTCATCATCGTGAACATGCAAGCTAAGCCGCGATGAGGCTCTCCCACCAAATAGCCAATCGCACCTTTGCCACTTTCACCAAATGAAAGCACCGCAGTCGGGCTGGCATGAATGCCCATTTTATGTTCAATACTGAGGGCTTTTACGTCATTACGGCTGCCATCATCCATAAACTTAGGCACGATAAAGAGCGAAATCCCTTTTGGGCCTTGAGGTGCATCAGGCAAACGCGCTAGCACCATATGAATAATATTTTCGGTCATATCGTGCTCACCATAGGTGATGTAGATTTTCTGACCATGAATGCGATAATGGTTTTCTTCTGGCGTTGCGGTGGTTTTGACAGCGCCCACATCAGAGCCCGCCTGTGGTTCGGTCAAGCACATGGTGCCTGTCCACTCACCAGAAACTAATTTAGCAAGATAGGCTTGCTTTTGTTGTTGTGTGCCGTGATGCAGTAGCAGCTCTACTGCACCTTGTGTAAGAAGGGGGCAAAGCGCAAAGGCCATATTCGCACCGCTCCAACATTCCGAGATGGCAGTGGAAAGCTGCCACGGCAAGCCTTGCCCACCATATTCAGTAGGAAAAGCAACCCCATTCCAGCCATTAGCGATAAAGGCTTGATAGGCTTCTTTAAAGCCTTTGGGTGTGGTGACGACACCATCACTTATCTTGCTGCCTTCTTCATCGCCTGATGTGTTGATAGGTGCCAGCTCATTGGCGGCAAACTTGCCTGCTTCTTCAAGCACGGCTTCACAGAGTGCTTCATCCAGCGCGTTAAACGCATCTAATGCTAATGTTTCATTGAAGCTTAGAACGTGGTTTAGAAGGAATGAAATATCTTCAATCGGTGCTTTATACGCCATACTGACTTCCTGTCATAGAGAGTGTTTCTGCATTAATAATAACGCAAAAACATAGTTCTTTCTATGAAAGACTGCACTAAAGAGCCTTAAACTTGCCCATCGCGAATATGCTTCACCCCAGCCTTCATATAGGCATAGCCAGTGATAGATGTGAGTATCGCCGCAATCCAAAGGCCAATGCGCCCTAAGAATACGGTGAGTGATTGCTCGGTATAGACTTCAACCTCGCTGAATGAAGGGCCTTCCACCCCAAGTAGGAGTAAGCAAATAGCGCCCATCTGAATGGCGGTTTTAACTTTAGCGAGTTGAGAAACAGGTACGCTCACATTTGCGCCACCTAAAAATTCACGTAAACCTGAAACCAAAATTTCACGCGCAAGGATAATCACCGCAGCGATAATATCATATTCACCAAAGCCACCAAAATAGGCAAGCATCAGCAACGCACAGGCGACGAGTAATTTATCTGCAATCGGATCGAGAAAGCGCCCAAGACTGGTTTGAGCCTTCCACATACGTGCAAGATAACCATCAAAGAAATCTGTAATACTGGCAACCGCAAACAAGCCAGCAGCGACCCAATGGTACATTTTTCCATCCAAATAGAAGGAGGCTACCAAAATTGGCACAATCAAAATTCGCAGGAAAGTGAGTAAATTAGGAATATCTTTCTGCATATAGCGTTCCGATTTATTAGCCAAATACCAAATATATAAGGTTGGAAACTAACCAGTTTTTAAGGGGCTGGCAAGCCAAAAACCCTATGAAACCAAACTTTTTAGGAGGTATCTAGTTGCTTGCAAGCTCAGCTTTTGCATCATAAGGGCTGGAAATAGGCTTGGCTTGATTGGCGCGCTGCTCTGGTTGCACTAGCTCACACAGTTCTTGTGCAAAGATTTTTATCTCTTCTAAAGAGGTGGCGCTGGTGGCTACTTCATCTAGTGTGGTAAAAGATTGCAGGCTGTTTACGTAGGCTGGATCATCTGATAAAAAACTATCTAAGACAAAAGGCATTAAACGCGCAGCGGTATAAGGCTTGTTGATAGCGCAGCAACGATTACGCAGCATGCGATAAGGCACGCGGTGTTGGTTTACATATTTAATGGTTTCATCGACTGCCCATTCATCAATAATGCCTGATTGAAAGGGAATGATGCTAAGATCAGCCATTAATAAGGCCGCTTGCGTTTGTGTGTCACTCGCTTGGATGCTGGCAGTATCCACTAAAATGAAAGCTGCACCATTGGCATTTAATGTTTCAATGTCTTTTTGGAAGCGCCAATCAGCGGATGCAATGCACTCCACAGAGCTTTCAAGCCCTTTTTCTTTTGCAATGGAAAACCATTGGCTGGTCACATTAAGGCTGCCCATATCTAATACGCCAACACGATACCCCATGCGCTCCAATGCAAAAGCAAGCTGAATGCTAATTAAGCTTTTGCCAGTACCACCTTTTTGCTGTGTCAAAGTAATAATTTTTGCAGTCATCGCACTTTTTCTATATGATTTAGTCATTCATTTAATCCACATAAAACATAACCTATGGTTACCACTTATGCAAGTAAATTCGGCAGAAATTATACAGTTACTCCTTGATGGGCAGTCGGCAGTTTTCCCTACTGAAACAGTATTTGCGCTTGCTGCGGATGCAAGAAATAGCAAGGCTATTTCGCATATATATCAGTTTAAGCACAGAGAAATAAATAAACCATTAGCAATTATTGGTAGTTCTCAATCTATGATTGAATCTTATGTGCAAGTGAATGAAAATGTCCGCAGGGTGATGAAGAAATATATGCCAGGGGCGCTCACCTGTGTGTTGCCAATCAAGAATGAGAGCGATTTATCGCCACAACTTATTACGCCGAATAAAACATTAGGGGTGCGTATACCAGACCACGCACTGGCAATAGATATTATTGAGCAAGTGGGTGCGCCACTGGCAGCAACCAGTGTGAACAGGTCAGGCGAGCCTTCTGCCATCAAAAACCATCAAGTGGTTGAGTTCTGTGGTGATAAAATAGCCTATTGCCTAGCGAGTGGTATTATAGATGAGCCAAGGGGCTTAGCATCTACCGTGGTAGATTTTACACAAAATGAGCCTAAGCTGCTTCGTGAAGGTGAGATTTTGTTTGCTGAAATATTGGCTGTCTTTAATCATAACTAGAGTCGCTTCACTTAAGAATGGCACATCAAATAGAAGCGACTCTTAAAGTGCGAATGCACGCCGTCACTCATGTGGCGAAAGCATACGTAGCGATTGAACGAATATAATTTTGTACCAAAATTATATAAACAACTAAACTGTTTCATTCTGATACTCTTCAGGCGTCAGTGCCACAATGGCCAATGCATGAATGTGTGTATTCATCTCTTCTTGTAATAGACGATAGATGGTTTGATGACGTTGAATGCGGCGCATCGATTGGAAGTCTGGAGAGACCACAATGGCCTTAAAATGACTGTTTCCATCAGGCCTAGCACCAGCATGCCCTGCATGAAGATGTGATTCATCAATGATCTCAAGGTGGCTAATTGTAAGGCCTTGTTCTATTTTTTCATATAGATTTTTTATGCTTTTCTCGGACATGATGCAACTCTCTTTACTTTCTAACTGTACCATAATGCAACCATGGCGGTTTACTTTTGTGCCGAAATGGTGCATACTATAAAGGGTAGGGGAGAATTTATATATCTTAGATTGCGTAATTGCAAGGCTTGGAAACTCAGGGTTAGCTTTGAGTTTAGTAGAGTCAAGTGCCTAGCTGTTTATGGTTGGCACACATGTTGCATTGTTATCAACTAAGAGTATTAATGTGCTTGTGGAGCGGATTATAATGGGACACATAATCACTTAGCACATGATTGTATAGGTTATGAGGATAAGGACACATGGCAAGAAAAAGCAAATTTACCGAGCAGATAGACACTGCGATTGGTCAAAAAATCCATGAATTGCGCATTTCATTAGGGCTTTCTCGTCAACAATTGGCGAGCAAAATTGGTGTGACGCACCAGCAATTGCAGAAATACGAAAAAGGAACGAACCGAATTTCAGCAGGTCGTTTAGTTGCTATTGCCCAAGCCTTGGGTAAATCAGTGGCATATTTCTTTGAAAATGTGATGGAAGGCGGCAATGAGTTGCCAAGCCAGCATCAACGCATGTGCATTGAGGTATCACGCAACTTTATGCGTATTCGTGATCCAATGCATCAAAATGCAGTGAATATGCTAGTACGCACGCTAGCGGGTGATAGTGCTGACAATAGCAAGTAATATTTCACTTTTATATTTTATAATCACTTCTTTAAATTTGGTGGTCTAGCGTGAAAGCGTATCACATTGTCTTGCCCGACGCATCCAATGGTCATGAAGGCAGTTTGGAATTGCATGAAAATGTGCTGCTGCCAGAAGTTAGCGCAGATGAAGTGTTGATTAAAGTGGCTGCGTGTGGGCTGAATCGTGCTGATATATTCCAGCGTCAGGGGGCTTATCCGCCGCCAAAGGGTGCTTCTGAGCTGCCAGGGCTCGAAGTCTCGGGGGTGATTGAATCATTAGGCTCAGATGTTTCCTCTTTCCATGTTGGTGATGAAGTTTGTGCCTTGCTAGAAGGTGGTGGTTATGCCGAGTATGTGGTGGTGAAGGCTTCTCAAGTTCTGCCAAAACCCAAACATCTTTCACTCGTCGAAGCGGCAGCATTGCCTGAAACATTCTTTACTGTTTGGTATAATCTCTTTGATAAAGCGCAACTAAAAAGCAATGAAACCGTGCTGGTGCATGGTGCAAGTAGTGGCATTGGTGTCACTACCATCGCACTTTGCAAGATGCTTAATATAGATTGCATCGCCACCACTACCAGCAAACATAAAATAGCGGCGCTCAAGCAATTGGGTGCAAAAGACATATTGTTAAGTACCGATGGTGATTTGATAGAACAGGTGAAACGTATCACGGTAAAGAAGGGTGTGGATGTGATATTGGATATGGTAGGTGGCAATGATACCGCTAGAAATCTTAAGATGTTGAGTTTTGGTGGGCGGCTGGCGATTATTGCATTGCTCGCGGGCGCTAAAACAGAAATAAACCTTGGCGCGGTGCTGCTCAAGAATCTAACTATCACAGGTGCAACCTTGCGAAATCAGCCTGCTCATATAAAAGCATCGATTGCTCATGCGCTTCTCAAGCAATGTTGGCCATTGATGGAGGCGCAGTCCTATCACCCTGAAATTGCTCAGCTCTTTACGTTCTCTCAGGCAATGGAAGCACAACGCTTTATGCAAGAGAACCGCCATATTGGTAAAATTATCTTGCAATTGGTGTGAAAAATCTATAGTTAAGGGGGGATTCCCCATAGAATTAACACTGATGAAGGAAAAGGGACGATGACTTTACCGTTAATGCCCAAAGCAACCGCCGTATGGCTTGTAGAAAATACAGCGCTAACATTTGACCAAATTGCTAAATTTTGTGGCATGCACCCATTAGAAGTGCAAGGCATTGCTGATGGTGAAGTGGCAGTGGGAATTGTAGGTGTAAATCCTATAACAGCGCATCAGCTAACAACAGAAGAAGTGGCGCGTTGTGAAGAAGATAACAAAGCGACATTAAATCTTTCTGGTGCAGCTCAGCAATATATCACCAAAGCAAAAAAGAAAAAAACCGGACGCTACACACCTGTTGCGCGTCGTCAGGATAAGCCAGATGCAGTGGCATGGTTAATTAAAAACCACCCCGCTCTCTCTGAAGCGCAAATTACACGCCTAATTGGTACAACAAAAAGTACCATTAAATCACTGAAAGAGCGTTCACACTGGAACATCAGCAATATCACAGCGAAAGATCCTGTGTTGTTGGGTCTTTGTACGCAAACTGAACTTGATGGTGCAGTGTTTGTAGCTAAAGAGCAGGCAGAAAAAGCTGAGGCAGATGCTAAAAAAGCAAAAGAAGCAAAAAAAACAGCGCCTAAAGCAAAGAAAAGCGATAAAGCAGCATCTTAAAGGGTGTGTTTTTCAGATAAATAACACAAAAGGCTCCTCATTTGAGGGGTCTTTTTTGTTAAAAAATGAAAAAATCTTGGTTGGCTCTCTTGTAACTGCACGCAACTGTGCCTATATAGCAAATACAACGCGCTATTTTGTGAGTTTATTCACAAGGTTAGACAGCAAGTGGAAATATAAATTGAATTTTTGAAGTTCTAAAGAGGATGATTATGAGTAAGGTGATCGGTATCGATTTGGGTACAACCAATTCATGCGTAGCAGTAATGGAAGGCAAAGAGCCACGAGTAATTGATAATGCTGAAGGGCAACGCACGACGCCTTCGATCGTAGCATTTTCAGATAAAGATGAGCGCCTAGTAGGTGCATCTGCAAAACGTCAGGCTGTGACCAACCCATTTGGCACAATTTATGAAGTGAAGCGTTTAATTGGCCGTCGTTTTGATGATCCTGTGACGCAAAAAGACATTAAGCAAATGCCTTATAAGATTGTAAAAGGCAAAAATGGTGATGCATGGGTAGAAGCAAGTGGCGAGAAATACTCTCCAAGCCAAATTAGTGCGTTCACATTGCAGAAAATGAAAGAAACCGCTGAAGATTTCTTGGGCGAAAAAGTGACACAAGCCGTGATTACGGTGCCAGCATATTTTGATGATGCGCAACGTCAAGCAACCAAAGATGCAGGTAAAATTGCGGGTCTTGAAGTACTTCGTATTATCAACGAGCCAACCGCAGCAGCACTTGCTTATGGTTTAGACAAGCAAGAAGGTAAAACCATTGCAGTTTATGACCTTGGTGGTGGTACATTTGATGTGTCGATCCTAGAAATTGGTGATGGTGTGTTTGAAGTGAAATCTACCAACGGTGATACATTCCTCGGTGGTGCTGATTTTGACTTGGCTATCCTAGAGTTTTTAGCGGAAGCATTCAAAAAAGAGCAAGGCGTTGATCTTCATAATGATCCGCTTGCGCTTCAGCGTTTGAAAGAAGCCGCTGAGAAAGCAAAAATTGAGCTTTCAAGCACCAATGAAACTGACGTAAACTTGCCTTATATCACCGCTGATGCGAGTGGTCCTAAGCACTTAAACGTTAAATTAACACGTGCGAAGCTTGAATCTCTTGTAGATGATTTATTGCAACGTACCATCGAGCCATGCAAAGCAGCACTTAAAGATGCTGGCCTTTCAGCTGACAAGATTGACGAAGTCATCTTGGTTGGTGGTATGACACGTATGCCTAAAGTACAAGAAATTGTGAAAAATTTCTTTGGTCGCGATCCACATAAAGGTGTGAATCCTGATGAAGTAGTGGCAAAAGGTGCTGCCATTCAAGCGGGTGTGCTTCAAGGTGATGTAAAAGACGTTCTATTGCTAGATGTAACACCGCTTTCACTTGGTATTGAAACATTAGGTGGTGTGTTTACACGTTTAATCGAGCGTAATACGACGATTCCTACCAAAAAGAGCCAAGTATTCTCTACTGCTGATGATAACCAGTCAGCAGTGACCATCCGCGTATTCCAAGGTGAGCGTGAAATGGCGGCAGATAATAAGCTTTTAGGTCAATTTAACCTCGAAGATATTCCTCCTGCTCCACGTGGCATGCCGCAAATTGAAGTAGCGTTTGATATTGATGCAAACGGTATCGTGAATGTGACTGCGAAAGACAAAGCAAGCAACAAAGAGCAGAAAATTACCATTCAAGCGTCAGGCGGATTGTCGGATAATGATATCGAGAAAATGGTGAAAGAAGCTGAAGAGAATGCAGATGCAGATAAAGAGCGTCGCGAGCTTGTTGAGCTTCGTAACCAAGCAGAAGGCTTAGCTCACTCTACTGAGAAGTCATTAAAAGAATATGGCGACAAAGTAGACGCATCTGAGCGTGAAGCGATTGAAACTGCACTTGCTGATGTGCGTGAAGCGTTAGAAAAAGATGATAAATCTGATCTTCAAGCGAAAGTGGAAACCTTGACTCAAACTTCAATGAAATTGGGTGAAGCACTTTATAAAGCGCAGCAAGAAGAAGCTGCTGCAGCGGGTGAAGCGCAAGAAGGCGATGATTCAGCTGAATCTGCCTCAAAAGATGGTGATGACGCAAAAGTCGTTGACGCTGATTTTGAAGAAGTAGATGATGACGAACCGAAGAAGAAAAATGGTTAGTGACTAGTATCAGTGCTAGTGCTAGAAAAAGTAAAGAGCGTGTGAATTACTCACCGCTCTTTACCTTTATAAATGATGACTTGCACTTTCACGAACACTTGCTGCACTATACCAACCATTAATCAAACTACAAATCACTGAAAAAACATGAGCAAACAAGATTTTTACGAGCTTCTAGGTGTAGAAAAGAATGTATCTGCAGATGACTTAAAGAAAGCCTATCGCAAGAAGGCAATGAAGTATCACCCAGATCGCAATCCGGGTGATGCCGAAGCAGAAAAGAAATTCAAAGAAGTGTCGCATGCTTATGACATATTAAAGAATGAGCAAAAACGCGCCGCATATGACCGCTATGGTCATGATGCATTTGAACAAGGTGGCGGCGGTGGCGCTGGTGGCTTTGGCGGAGGTCAAGGTGGCTTTGATCCAAACATGGACTTTGCCGACATCTTTAGTGATTTATTTGGTGATTTTATGGGCGGCGGTGGCCGTGGTGGTGCGGGTGCAGGCGCTGGGGCCGGTCGTGGTCGCTCGGCACAGGCTCGTGGTTCTGACTTGCGCTATAATCTCTCCGTCAGTTTAGAAGAAGCCTATACGGGAAAACAGCAAAAAATTCAGTTCACAACCGCAGCAACCTGTGGCAGTTGTAAAGGCTCTGGTAGCAAAAACTCAAGTGGCCCAATGACATGTGGTCAATGTCGTGGAGCTGGGCGCACGCGTGTGCAACAAGGCTTCTTTACGATGGAACGTACCTGTACGGCATGTCATGGTATGGGGCAGGTGATTAAAGATCCGTGTAACAGTTGTGCGGGCGAAGGTCGTGTAAGAAAGGAAAAAACCCTTTCTGTGTCTATCCCTGAAGGGGTAGAAGAAGGTACGCGTATTCGCTTAAATGGTGAAGGCGAAGTGGGCTTGCGTGGTGGGCCAGCAGGTGATTTATATATTTTTGTGTCTATTAAGCCGCATCAATTCTTTGTGCGTGAAGGCAACGATATTCACTGTAAAGTACCCGTAAAAATGACAACCGCTGCATTGGGTGGCTCTATTGAAGTGCCATCGATTGAAGGCAAGCGCGCACGCGTGACCATTCCAACCGGTACGCAGTCGGGTGATCAGTTCCGCATGAAAAAGAAAGGCATGCCTGTGATGCGCAGTGGTGGCAGACATGGTGACATGTATATTCATTGTGTGGTAGAAACACCTAAGCGTCTTACCAAAAAGCAGAAAGAACTTTTAGAAGAGTTTGAATCTTTAGACGAAGTAGGCGCCTATAAAGAAGCCGAGGGCTTTTTTAGTAAAGTAAAAGAGCTTTGGAAAGAGAAGTAATTTATGTTTTTGTTTCCGTAAAATTTTGCTAAATTTTACATGAAACATCGCTCAAGGCTGGCATGGTTTTTTAACCATACTTCTTTTGCCCTCGCAGGGGGTGGCGTAGCCCAAAGCTACTAAGCTTTGCATCTTTAGTCGCACGAAGTGCGTTAGTCTCAATTGAAAGTTTAGAAAAACTTTCAAGGAGTAAAAACAAAAAAGGAACTTAACTATGCCTTACGTTCATATCAAGCTTGGTGCAGGTGAAGCGCCTGTTTCACAAGAAAAGAAAGCCGCGCTCATTAAAGGTGTGACAGACTTGTTAGAAAACGAGCTGAACAAGCCAGCAGCATCAACCTACATGACGATTGAAGAAATTCATCCTGATAATTGGGGTGTAGGCGGTGAATCGCTGACGGTGAGACGAGCAAAGAAATAATGTATGGCCTGCAAAGTTAGGAAACTTTGCTTTTTAGTCATGCCAAGCATGTTAGGCTCATTTGAAAAAGCTAGAAAGCTTTTCAAGGGGTGGGATAAATAAAATTATGACCAAAAAAAGCGGTAATGACGGAACAGGAACGGGCAATAGAACGGGTGGTTTGCGCCAGATGCATACACGCGTAAAAACGGCTCGTGGTCGCAAAAATTCGTCCACACGCTGGTTGCAACGTCAATTAAACGATCCTTATGTTCAAAAAGCTAAAGCAGAAGGCTATCGCAGCCGTGCTGCTTATAAGCTGCTTGAAATTCAAGAAAAGTTTGAGCTTATCAAGCAAGGTGATTGCGTGGTAGATTTAGGCGCAGCTCCGGGTGGTTGGTGTCAGGTCGCTAGCAAAATTGTGGGTAAAAAAGGGCAAGTGGTTGGTATCGATTTTCAAGAGATGGATCCGATTGACTATGTCACGTTGCTACATGCTGATTTTATGGCCGATGATGCGCCAGAGAAGCTCTATGAAGTGTTGGGCGGTAGAAAACCTAATGTCGTTTTGAGTGATATGGCAGCGTTCAGTACGGGGCATGCGCAAACAGATCACTTCCGTATTATTGGTCTATGTGAAACCGCATTTCATTTTGCACAAGAATGTTTGGAAGAAGGCGGAAGCTTTGCAGCGAAGATTTTGCAAGGGGGCACTGAAGCTGAGCTCTTGACGGAACTCAAAAAATCCTTCACTGTAGTAAAACATTTTAAACCACCCGCAAGTCGTAAAGACTCAGCAGAGATGTTTGTGGTGGCCACTGGTTTTAGAAAGCAACCGTAAAAGAAAAACGCACCATGAGCGAGCAGGACAGCAACGTTATCGAGAAAGCCAAAAGCTTAACGGATAACCAAGCCTCTATCCGTAACGAAACTTCACCGCAATTGCAACAACAAGAAACAGCATCTGAGCAGGAAACCGTTTGGGTGCTAGCGGATGATCGTCCGGGTAATGTGTCACAAGCACTGGGTGTTGCTCAAGCCCTTAAACTTCCTTATTCCGTAAAGAAAATTAGCTATGATGTGATGGCAAAATTGCCTAACATCGTGCGTGGTAGTAGCCTTATTGGTTTAACGCCAGATGCACGTGGGCAGATTAAAGCGCCATGGCCAAAGATAGTGATTGCAGCAGGCAGAAGAACCGCGCCCGTTGCCAGATATATCAAAAAACAATCGCATGGTTATACAAAAATAGTGCAATCTATGTGGCCGGGCAGACCCGTAGAAGAATTTGATATGCTTATTTTGCCTGAGCATGATAAGCCGCTAGTGCTGCCCAATATTTACCGCACGTTGGGTGCGCCCAATGGCATCACGGCTGATCGTTTAGAGCGTGAGCGTTTTAGATGGGAGCGTGAATTCGCCTATTTGCCGCGCCCTTTGGTGGCGGTGTTGGTGGGTGGCGGTTCTAAACACGCACCTTTTACCACAGAAGATGCCCAACAACTGGCGCAGAAACTCAATTTATTAATGCAAGAAGGTGGCGCATTATTGATGACGACAAGTCGTCGTTCATCGCAAGAGGCCGTTGAAGTGTTAAAACAGCACCTAAAGCCGCATTTTTACTTTTATAATTGGCAAGCAGAGGGTGAAAACCCCTATCTTGGCTTTCTATCGCATGCCGAAGCAGTTGTGGTGACGGGTGATTCTATTGGCATGTGTTCAGAGGCATGCTCTACTGGCAAGCCTGTCTATATCTTTAATCCTGAAGGTAAGCCGCCAATCAAGATGGCAAAGCTGCAAGAGCAACTGTTTCAACATGGCTGTGCACGTCCTTTAACAGGAAGCTTAGAAGCGTGGCGCTATGAGCCACTCGACGAAGCAAAGAAAGTAGCAGAAGAAATCCGTTTCCGCTTTCTCTCCAAATAGTTAGACTCTTTGATGGCGAAGATAGTGAGCGAGGGCATAAGCCCGCGCCGTTCATTATGCTCAATTTAAGAAGTGAGAATAAAAACACCTAAAACTTTTATTCTGTAATAATGCTGTAACATAGGTTTGCTATAGTTAATTTATCGGGCAAGGGAAGTTCGATAACTAAGAAAGGCAAAGAGTCTTTAAGTCGTCAGGGGAATGGAGAAAAAAAGAGTTAGTTATTAGCACTCTTTTTAAGTAACCCGAAACGGTCCTTAAAAATAGTAGTGATAATTAAACATCACACAGACTCCTTTCCTCCCTCAACGTTCCCGAAAGAGCACGGCTTGCCGTGCTCTTTCTTTTTGTGCGCGTATAAAAAGCTTCATTCCAAACATAAGTCGTATCACTTAAGAATGGCACATCACATAGAAACAACTCTAAAAGTGCGAATCATGTGGTGAAAGCCTACTCAGTGCTTGAACGAACATCATTTTAGGCCAAAATTCATAGATTAATTTGATGTAATAATTGAATCTACGTCTTGCACTTGCATGGGGCTTTGCTATACTTCGCTCCCATTCGACAGATAGCTGATGAAATAAAAAATATTGGAGAAGAAAATGAGTGTATTAGTGACCAAACAAGCACCAGATTTTACCGCAACCGCTGTGATGCCTGATAACACAATCAATGAAAATTTTAATCTTACAAAATACTTAAATGGTAAGCCTGCGGTACTTTTCTTCTACCCGCTAGATTTCACCTTTGTATGCCCATCTGAAATTATCTCTTTTGCAAACCGTTTAGGTGAATTTCAAGCACGCGGCGTAGAAGTGATTGCCATCAGTGTTGATTCTCACTTTAGCCATGCAGCTTGGAAAAATACCCCAGTGGAAAAAGGTGGTATTGGTAATATTCAGTTCCCACTTGTGGCAGATCTTAAGAAAACCATCGCGCGCGATTATGATGTATTGCTTGATGATTCAGTAGCACTTCGTGGTCTGTTCCTAATCGACAAAGCGGGTAAAGTACGTCACCAAGTAGTGAACGATCTTCCACTTGGTCGTAATGCGGATGAGGCACTTCGCATGGTAGATGCGCTTCAGTTCCATGAAGAGCATGGTGAAGTATGCCCAGCAGGTTGGAACAAAGGTAAAAAAGGCATGAAAGCAGATGCTGCTGGTGTTGCTAGCTACCTTAAAGAAAATGCTGAAGCACTTTAATTATTAAACGTGCATGTGAAATTTTCCTAAATTTCACATGGCATACCGCTATCGCAGGCTCATGGCTGACGAGGTTTGCTAACCTCTTTATGTCATGAGTCCGCAATGGTTTTTAAAATAACCCCTAATACCCAGAAAAACTATGACACATCACCACACCAAAGTATTGATTATCGGCTCAGGCCCCGCCGGTTATAGCGCTGCTATTTATGCCGCACGTGCAAGTTTAGAGCCTATTTTGGTACAGGGGATGCAGCCAGGTGGACAATTGACCATCACCACAGAGGTAGAAAACTACCCAGGTTTTGCAGAAGCAATTCAAGGCCCTTGGCTGATGGAGCAAATGCAAGGTCAGGCTGAGCATGTGGGTACAAATATTATTTCTGACCACATCAAAGAAGTAGATTTTTCTAGTCGTCCGTTTAAAGCGGTGGGCGAATCAGGCGATACCTATTCAGGTGATACGGTGATTATTTCAACCGGTGCGCAAGCAAAATGGCTTGGGCTTCCAACAGAAGAGAAATATCAGGGTTTTGGTGTTTCTGGTTGTGCAACGTGTGATGGCTTCTTTTTCCGTAACAAAAAAGTGATGGTGATTGGTGGTGGTAACACCGCTGTTGAAGAGGCGCTTTACCTAACCAATCATGCAAGCGAAGTGGTGTTAGTGCATCGTCGTGATAGTTTGCGTGCAGAGAAAATTCTGCAAGATCGTATGATGAAACACCCGAAAATAAGCGTGATGTGGGATTCAACCCTAGAAGAAGTGCTAGGCGATGAAGACCCGCTAAACGTAACCGGTGCGCGTATTCGTAACGTCAATACGGGTGAATTGAAAGATCACGCTGTGGATGGTATCTTTATTGCCATTGGTCATAAGCCAAACACCGCCATGTTTAAAGGCATGCTAAAGAGCGATGATGAAGGTTATCTTATTACCAAGCCTGATAGTACCGCCACTGACATTGAAGGCGTTTATGCAGCGGGTGATGTGCAGGATAAAATCTTCCGTCAAGCCGTGACAGCTGCTGGCACAGGCTGTATGGCTGCGCTAGAAGCTGAGCGTTTCTTAGCGAGTATTGAGTAGTTTTACAGCTCCTGAAATTCGTTATCTCAAATGCCAGCACCTGTGTGGTGTTGATTATCTATCGACAAGCCTTATGGGGAACGCCCAGTTTCATCATAAGCTCTTTGGTTAGAGCGTAAAATGCTAAGGTGTTGTGGTTGGTTGAGCAGCACTACCATCCGCCGTATTCATATAGCTTTGAATGAAATTTTCCATTTTATCAAGCCCTAAAGAGCCTTTAAGGTTGCGATAGTTAAGGCTATAGTCATCGTCAGCAACGAAGGCTAATAGTTTTTGTTGTGTTGGGTTTGTATAAGGTCTGAAGTCTTCCTCAAGAAGCTTTAAGCGCTTCTTGTCATTAAGTAATGCATAAGACAAGGCCATTTTATTGAGTGCCTCACTTTCTTCTGGTGTGAGGAATCTTTCTTCGCGAATGATCTCTTTAAAAGGATATTCCAGCTCGTCTACTACTTTGCGCCATACTTTATTGCGCCAATAAATATCTGCTCGTAAGAAGGACGCCTTCATGGTTTCATCGCCACGCAGCAGTGCAAGTGCTTGATTATTTTGTTTTAGGTTTATATACGATTTTACTTTCACATAGCGTCTGCGAGTTTGTAATTCATCATCAATGCGTTCATTTTTAGTGGCATTGAGCGCATCTAGAGCCTTTTCGTAGTGATTGCCCATCAGGTAAATCTCAGCTAAGCGCGTGCTGGCAAGGTGCTTTTCTTCACCTGTTAGCCTAAAACGTACCAAGTGAGTGAGTAATGCTGTGGCTCTATCCAGCAAGTCAACTTCGACAAGACGATCTACCAGTTTTAGAATCATCTGGTCACCTTGGCGGCCAACTGGCGTAAGTTCTCTAAATTCATAATAAAGTGTGAGTGCCTCAAGCTGTGATAATTCATTTGCGCCACCGCTGTTGAAGAGATACACAAATTCTTGGTTCATTTTTTTAGCAATCAGAAGTGCATCTTCAGAGCCAGGAAAGTTGGTGAGCACTTCACGCCATGTTTGGAATGCCTGCATATACTTGCGCTGATCCATATAAAACTCACCTAGAAGCTTGAGTAAGTTAAGCTCTAGAATATCACCGCGCCAAATCATGCGTATGTTGTTAAAATTCTCAATGGCTTGCTCAAGGTTAATGCGTCCCGTTCTTAGCAAAATACCAGTGCTTGCAAATTGACTTCTTGCTCGGTTATAGCGGTCAAACACGGCTTCTTTTAGAGGTTCCCATGTTTCAAGCGCTAGATCAATTTCCTCATCTTTGGCGTAAAATAAGCCGTTCAAATAGGTTAAGCTATTTTGAAAATGTTCATCCTTGCTTTCACGGAAGGTTTCCAATATGCGCTCAGCACTGTTGATGTCGTTATTTTCTAAGCGCTCCTCAAGTGCTAGTAGAGCAAAGTTGTTGTAAATATCAGTGGGGTAGTCTTTTAAGAACAACAATCGATTGGCTAGATAGTTTAAATTGGCACTATCATCATTTCCTCTAATGCCTGACGTATTCCACCACTGGGTTTCATCGGCTGCTTCAAACGCATCGCCATCGCGATAGACTTCACTCTCACCAAAGCGTTTGACTTCATCTTGATAGTGGCTGGATACAAAACGCGCGGTGGATTCGAGTGTTTGTATTTCTTCACTTGTGGCGAGTTTGGGATCAATTTTCTTAATCATTTTAAGTAAACGCGACGATGTGTCCAATATCAGCTGCGTAATTTCCATCTTATCTTCGCTTTGCTCGACATCTTTTTGTTCATTCTTAAGAGGGTGACGCGCAATAAACTTATCCATTTTAATTAAGCTGCCAACCTTCAAAGCAGCAGCAGATTTCCAGAACTTAACTTCTGCTGCATCTACTTCTTCCATGGTTTCAAGGTTGATTTGTGAAATAATGCCAAGTGCTTTCTGGTAGCGCTCTGCTAAATAG
>CAYGTX010000007.1:0-18763 GCA_964352935.1 uncultured Rickettsiales bacterium
TAATAATTCATCATACTAACAGAATTAACTGTCCGGAAAACTATAGCCGTATCAGCTTTAGCCCTTCACGTATCCACGCATAGACTGTGCCTTTAGTTACACCCAAATCATTTACAATTTCAGGTATGTCATAGGCATAATCTTTTTTAATTTTATGCGTCTGGAAAGTGCGCTTATATTTCTTGATTTTCATTATGCAAGCCCTCCTTCAGATTGAAGTAATGCGCGTATATCTTCCACACGCCACGCAGTGATGCGCTTGCCTAGCTTCTTTGTTGGCTGAGGGTATCGCCCTGATTTTACACCCGCCCACCATGTGGACTTGCTGACAGGAATAATTGGGGGAATGGGTGGCGATGCTTTAGGGTCTCCTAAAATATGCCAGAGCCTTAAATAGCCCGTTTGGGGTAGTTGGTGGATAACAGTCATATGTCATTTCTCCATATTGGTTTAAAATAATATGAAGAGGTTTTATGCTGTCTTTTTATGAGTTTCTAGGCAGTCAGGGTAACCAGAGAGCGGTATTACCCATATATGAATCTAACACAAAATGTTATAAATTCTTGCTAATTTGGGTGTTACCCTATTTATAGTAACCTCCTTTCTGCGACTCTGGCAATCTTACCATTGTTGCCATGTACTTAATGATATTTCCTGAAGCATTTGGCATTTTACTCTCTAGCCAAGGTATTAAGTCCTTTTTTAAAGGCTGCTTTTCTTTAGTTATATTAAAGTTGGATATTGCCTCTCGCATCAACTCTATATACGGAGTTGTATAACTGTTTTCATATTTTTCTTGCAACTCTTCAAACTTAACTTTCCAATCAATAAAACCAGAGTTTTCAGTTCCAATTTTAAACACACGAATAGATGTAATATCTATTTTCCCAATCTTTCCGCATGAGCTTTCTATATCTATTTGCCCACCTTCAAACATATCACGCAATTGTTCGTACGGTATAATTTCAGGCTGTGCTTTTTCAATATAGCCCTTTGCTATAAGTCGCTGGTCGGCTGGGTTAAAATATGCTAGAAATCTGCTCTGAAGAGCTAAGCGAACCTCTTTTAAATTTGCGTCTAGCCACTCCTTATCTTGATCTAGCTGCACTACATTATCATCTGTTCTACACTCATTCTCAATCCCAACTAGCTTTTTTACAATATTCTCACAACATGCCCACAAATGTGAATCATTGTAATACTTATAGGCTTTATCAATCATCAAGCCTTCAAAATCATCTATATCTTCATTCCAAACTATTGGCTGCTCATCCCAAGGGTTGCCCCAAAATAAATTATAATCCAGAGGTAAAAACGATGTGTTTCTTGTTAAGTTAATTGAACCTTTTTCTTTGTTTTGCTCTAGCCTTAGCCAATGTAAAAAAGTATTACGAGATATATGTATATATTTTGAAAGCGCTATTTTGACCTTTCTCATCTCAAAGTAGCTTTGCTTTCTAATTTCTTCAAGTTCTTCTATACTTCGCCTTGGTGTATCACTTAGCAAATCATAAATTTCATTTGCTTTCTCTGGTGCTGAATAAGGGGTTATTTTTTCAGCCCAAGCATTAACTATCTTTGTGCATAACTCCCACCGCCCCAAAGAGTAAAATTGTACATTCTGCAAATCATTTAAACCTGCAAACAATTCTTCATAATCTAAAGGAGCTAGGCTTTCGTTACATTTAATTCCCCTTGTAAGGCGTTCATCCACAGCTTTATTAACACCATAATAAAGAGTTGAGATATTAGAGGCATCTATAGCTATTTCATCACCAATAATATGCACACCACCAAGAGGCTCACCTATTTCTTCGGGATATTCAAACTCAAAATCTCTATCTCTTGCTCGAGTAAATAAATTTACGACAACATCCTCATAATCATCAGGATATAGTGAAGTCCAACACTCAGCTATTTCAGCGAGTGAGGCTAATTCCTTAAAATTTCCTGAATCATCAATAAGTTGTTTAGGCTCTTGCAAAGCCTCGTTCTTGAATTTAGTCACTGGTAGCACTCCCATGATGCGCTTTCACAAGAAAAAAAGATATGCGGCATCCTCATTCATGTGAAATTAGGCTTTCGGGGATCAACCTAGCCGCCGATTATATATGGGAGCTAGAACGCCTATTTTCAAGCTTTGCCGCCAAACTTCCCTTCCAACACATTGCCACCACCTGCAAGCGCTCTATCAAGATAATCTGCCCACCATTGCATCATTTCACGGCGTTCGGGCAAGTATTTTGCAAAGTTATAGCTCGCCTTCACCTTGTTTCGCTCGGCGTGGGAAAGCTGCAACTCTATAATTTCAGATGGAAAACCCTTTTCATGTAACACTGTTGAGGCAACCGACCTGAAGCCGTGCGTGGTTGTTCTTCCTCTATAACCCATGCGATAGAGGGCAAAGAGCATCGTATTCTCACTCATTGGCAACATTGGCTTATTACGGTTTGGAAAAAGCAAATCAGAATGGCTGCTTATTTCTCTAATTTGCTCTATAATTTGCAAGGCTTGCTTAGATAGTGGCACGATATGCTCTTCATCCATTTTCATACGCTCGGCTGGGATACGCCATTCTTTCTTTTCAAAATTGAACTCTTCCCACCTAGCGCCTCGTAGTTCTCCTGTACGCACAAAGGTGGCTATCAAAAGCTTTAAGCCTAACTTGGTTTGCAAATCACCCTCAAAGTGAGAATCATAGCTTTCTAGCTTATTCAAGAATTCAGGCAATTCAGACTCTGGCAATCTCTTATAATGCCCCTTCTTACGTGGCTGTAATGCACCTTTTAAATCAGCCGATAAGTCACGCTGTGCTTTTCCTATAGAAATAGCATATCTGAATATTTGCCCTGAGGTTTGCAATAAACGCTTGGCTATATCTACCGCACCGCGTTTTTCTACTTCTTTAAGTGCTGCGAGTAATTCAGGGGCAGTGATTTCATTAATCGGTCTAAAACCAATCACAGGCAATAAATCAGCTTCAAGCCGCCTCAACACATAGTTAGCATGACGCTCAGTCCATGCTTTCTTTTGTTGTTCATGCCATTCGCGAGTGATATTCTCAAATGTGTTTTCTGTTCTGATATGACGTGTGAGCTTTTCCAGCTTCTTTTGCTCGGCGGGGTCTATGCCTTCCCTTATTAGCTTTCTAGCTTCATCACGCCTATCTCTTGCTTCTTTGAGCGTTACTTCAGGATAAACACCAAATGCCAGCCGCTTTTCTTTTCCATCAAAGCGATATTTCATTCTGAAGTATTTACTACCGCTTGGCATTACTTCAAAATAAAGCCCTTTTTCATCGGCTATTTTTCGGCTCTTGGTTTCAGGCTTGGCATTCTTGCAGATTATGTCAGTTAAAGGCATTTTGGGGGCACCTCCAGTTGGGGGCATTTTTGTGCCCCCATATGTGCCACCACGTGGGGGCATATGTAGCTGGACACTACTAAACCTTATTGGACATACTATAGCCGATATTTGGCTTAATTACTAGAAAAATTGGACTTTATTGGATGGTAAAAAACGGGAGAATGGCGGACAGGGTGGGATTCGAACCCACGGTAGGGATGAACCTACGCCGGTTTTCAAGACCGGTGCCTTCAACCGCTCGGCCACCTGTCCGCACTAAAACTGCTTTTGCGAAACGCTTGGCAGTGAATTAAACCGCTTACGGATACGGTTTATTTCTAACGAGAAGTTAACTATCAGATGTCACTTAAAATGACAAGTGATTTTCCGCTAAAAAATGCTGATTTTATTGTTTAGTCGGCAGTGATGGTGCTCGCTCTGCAAATTCTACTGCTATTTTTGTAATTTCATCAAGGTCAAAATTAGTATGACCCACATGATCAAAAAAGCGTGCTTCTTTTGGCTCGTTTGCAGCTTGCAATAGCTGACGACCATGATGAATTGGCATCACCATATCAAGGTAGCCATGGAAAATCATTATTGGTGTATGCACATTTGGCATTTTTCCTATCGAATCAAAATGATCTTTTAGCAAGAACTTAATAGGAAATAACGGATAGCGCTCGTAGCCAGTATTGGTAATAGAGGTATAAGGCGCTTCAAGCACTAATGCTCTAAAATGCTGTTCTGTCGCCATTTGCACCGCTACACCTGAACCTAGCGATTCTCCGTATATAAAGAGCTGGTCGTTTGAGATATTCATTTCTTGTTGTAAAAACTCAATGGCGGCTCTGGCGTCTTGATAAATACCTTGCTCTGTCGGAAAGCCCTCGCTATTACCATATCCACGATAGCTCAGCGCCATAATGCCAATGCCACGCTTTTGCAGTGCCGCCAATTTTTCTGCACGATCTGCTAGGTTACCTGCGTTACCATGAAAATAGAGCATCGTTAAGCGCCCTTTTGGTGCTGGCTTATACCACGCTTTTATATTTGTGCCATCTTTAGCGACAAGATCAACTTGTTCTAACTCGTTCAAACCATAATGATGTGGTGCTAACTGCTCACGCGCTGGTTTATATAGAATTTTGCGCTGAAAAAGAAAAAGAGCCAAGCAAATAGACGCATAGACCGTTATAAATAATAGAAAAACAGTGATGGCTAGCTGCATGCTATTTTCCTTTGCAAAATAGAGGGATAATTATTTTAAATCATGCATTTTTTTTGTAAAGCAAATTCCACTTTTTCCACCCAAATAAAACTATATGTTGCATTATGTTTAATTTTAATTACAATATGTAGTTACGGGTTCGACTAAAAGTTGAAGGAGATTGATGATGGCTAAATACACTCATCCACACCATAAGAAAAGTAATCGCACCATTGCGAAACTTAGATCTTTAAAGAACTTCATCCCTTTTCTTTCCAAAATTTCAAAACTTGAAGATGAACTCAGTTTACTGACTTCCAATTCATCGGATACAGTATATCGCCTTCGTTATAACTCTATGAGTTACGATTATGTTAGTCCTGCTATTGCTACACTCTTGGGTTTCACGCCAGAAGAAATGAAAAATATCAACTTCCGCTCACTTATTGTTGAAACACGCCTTATTAGTAATGGCTTACAGTCAGTGCGGCACTTTGGTGACCTTGAAAAAGCCAGAAAAGAGGGCGATGTGAGTAAGTGGCAAGCGGATTATTTAATTCGCACTAAAGATGGACGTAAAATTTGGGTAACCGATGTTTCCTATCCATGGATTGATGCACAAGGTAAAATTGTTGGCTCTATCGGCTCGCTAAGAGATATTACCGATCGCGTGAGAGCTGAACAACTTATTAAAGATGAGCTAATCCGTTTAGCACATACAGACCCACTCACTGGCGTTGCAAACCGCCGTGCGTTCTTCTCTAAAGTAGATGATGAGTTAAAACGTATCAAACGCGCAGGAAATGAATTTTCAATTCTCTTGATTGATGTAGATCACTTCAAAAAAATTAATGATACCTATGGTCATGATGTAGGCGATAAGGTGCTGGCAGAAATTGCCAATTCTGTAGAATCTTGCCTCAGAGATACAGATTTATGCGCACGTATTGGTGGTGAAGAATTTTCAGTTTTCTTACCAGACACCAATGAAAGCAGTGCTTATTGGGTAGCTGAAAGAATCTGCTCGCACATTGCAAAACATGATTTTTACATCGCTGATGGCAAACCTCCAATGAACATTACGGTATCTATTGGGATTGCTGAAGCCAATGCTAATAGTGATGTAACCTCTGCACAAATTTATAAAAATGCAGATACGCGACTTTATATCGCTAAACATACAGGTCGTAATCAAGTATCAAATGATGAGTTAGTACAACTTCATTAGAAGTGATTTAATATGCTTCTGCAAAACAGTTGGGTGTTTCCCACAGTTTGATTTTGATGCATTCGATAGGCATATCAGCGAAAAGCTTCTTACACACATGGTTAAGCAGATAGTTTGCCATATTTTCAGCTGTTGGATTGCATGGAATATAGTAAATTCCCTGCCCTGTGATAGAAGAAATTTTATCGCCTAGTTCTTTATCATCCTGATGAAGCACCGCATTATGATCCCAATGTTCATCAACCCAGCCACCTAGCACTTCTTTGATTACACCAAAATCAATCACGCGCCCCAAATCATCAAGATTTTCCGCTGTGAATGTTGCTTCCACCACATAACGGTGACCATGTAATAAGCGACACTTACTCTCATGTTCCATCACACGATGCGCTGCATCAAATTCAATTTTTCGGGTGCAGGTTAAAGCCATAGAAATTAAGCTACTTTTTCAATATGTACAACAATGAGCGGGTCTTTACCAAGTGCTCTGCGCAAAATACGACGAATTGCAGCGCGTGTTTTATTTTCAAGAAGCTCCGACATTTTTTTTGGTTTAGACGTCAGCATTGCATGCTCTACCGCTTCTTGCACTTCGGCTTGCAATAGTTCAATTAACTGTGCATCTTCTTCTGAATCAAGCGCACCTGGGGCTTGTATGATGGGTGCAGACGCTAACTCTCTACCTTTCATCACCAGCGTAGCCATCACAATTCCTTCACGCTGCATACGGCGACGTGCTTTCATGATAGGGCTATCAGGTGGAAGATAGAATTTACCATCAATTGCCAAAATGCCAGACTCAACAAGTGCTACTTTTTCAGGAACACCCGGTGCAATCTTGAGCACTTGACCATTTTCAATTTCAAAGGCGGTTTTCACACCCCATTCACGTGCTAATCTTGCATGCTCGTGAATATGTACATTTTCACCATGTACTGGAATCGCAATTTGTGGACGCACTAATTCATACATGCGCTGTAATTCATCACGCGATGGATGCCCAGACACATGCACAAAGTGATCTTTTTCTGTCATCACATTAATGCCCATTTTCACAAGACGATTAAACATACGGAAAATACGCTTATCGTTACCCGGAATAATTTTTGATGAGAAAATCACCGTATCATTTGGATTTAAGCGGATGGTTGGATGCGTTTCTGTCAGCACTTTATTCATCGCTGCCATTGGCTCGCCTTGGCAACCCGTGCATAAAATCACTAAATCTTCACGCGGATAGTTACGAATTTCTTTATCGGTTAAGAACTCTACGCCTTCTAAATATCCCGTTTCTTTCGCGGCACGCGTCACACGCCAGAACGAGCGCCCTGCAAGCACTACTTTTCTACCCGCATCTTGCGCTGCTCGTGCAATCGTATCAATACGCGCAACATTCGAGGCAAATGTGGTGACAATCACCATACGTTTTGCATCCGAAATCAACTGGGTGAGCACTTCGTGCAAATCACCTTCAGAGCCTGAATGCCCTTCTTTAAACACATTGGTAGAATCACATATCATGGCAAGCACACCTTCATCGCCATATTCTTTGAGGCGTTTTTCATCAGATGCGGGGCCAACTACTGGATTTGGGTCTAACTTCCAATCTCCTGTGTGCATCACGTTTCCATGCGGTGTTCTAAGAACAACAGCGTTCATTTCAGGCACTGAGTGCGTGAGTTGTACCATTTCAATTTCAAACGGCCCTACTTTAAAACGACTACCTGGCTGAACCTCATGAATTTTATCTTTGTATAGCTTCTCACTCACTCCATTTTCTGAGAGCTTTGCCCTTAAGAAATTCGCTGTAAATGGAGTAGCATAAATAGGGCAAAGCAACTCTTCCCACAAATGTGGAATCGCGCCAAGATGGTCTTCATGCGCATGGGTTAGCACTAAGCCCACTAAGTCTTTTTTACGCTTTTCGATAAATTCAATCTCAGGCAGAATCATATCTACACCGGGTAAGAAATCTTCAGCGAAGCCCGCACCAAAGTCAATCATCAACCATTTATCTTGCATATGGTAGAGATTCACATTCATGCCAATTTCACCCGAACCACCTAGTGGTAAAAAGAGTAAATCGTTCTTATGTTTTTTAAGGTCTAAAGTCATGCGTTTTCAATTATCCTGTCGCTTTTATCGATTCATTTCGTATATCAGCCGTAATCCATCGATGGTTAAATCCGGCTTATTAAATTCTATATATTTGGAAGCTTTACTAAAAAGCGATGCCAACCCGCCTGTTGCAACAACTTTTAACTCACTTCCCTGCTCTTCTTTTAATCGCTCAACGATGCCTTCAATCATGCTGACATAGCCCCAATATACACCAGACTGCATGGCTGTAACGGTATTTTTTCCCATTACAGATTTTGGTCTTTCAATCGCTATTTCTGGCAGTTTTGCCGCTGCTGCATGAAGCGCTGCAACCGATAAATTAACACCTGGAGCAATCACACCACCTGCATAGTTTCCGTCAAAATCAACCACATCAAACGTGGTAGCTGTGCCAAAGTCAATCACGATAACACCTGCACCACAATGGTGTTTTGCTGCTACTGCGTTGACTAAGCGATCTGCACCAACTTCCTGAGGGCGCTCTAGCAATACTTCCATGCCTAAGTTTAGCGCGTGCTCTCCCACAATAAAAGGTTTGCAACCAACATAATTTTCAGACATTTTGCGCAATGCAAATAAGTTTTGCGGTACAACGGTGGAGATAACCACATCTTCTATTTTTTCTTTCCTAATGTCATGAATTTCAAGCAATTGATAGAGTTGAATCGCATACTCATCTTGTGTGCGTCCGCGCTGTGTAGATAAACGCCACTCAGCCTTCACAGTTTCACCATCTAAAACCGCAATTACTGTGTTTGTATTTCCTTCATCAATAGCTAAGAGCATGATTATTCTTTAAAAAATATATCACCTGCGCTGATAAGCTTTTGTCCGCTTTCATGAGCAAGTATAAGGTTACCTTGTGTATCAATCCCTTGAAAGATACCGGTCAATTCTTCATTCGGCAAACGCACTTGTATTTCTTCACCTAATCTTGCCGCACAGTTTAGGCATGCTTTTGTTAGCAACTCAATCTCTCCATTGCTTACGCGCTTATAGTAGGAATCGAGGTAATTTACAAATGTTTTAAGTATTTCTTCCTTCGTAGTAAGTGCCTTATCATAATCATTTAAGGCTGTACTTTGCCACATTACATCAGCTTTTGGTGCAGAAGTTATATTGATGCCTACACCTGTTATCAACCAATGTTGATTAGCTTTCTTTACATGTTCAAGTAAAATACCTGATGCTTTTTTACCTTCTAAAAGCACATCATTAGGCCATTTCCACTCGACTTTATGGCTGGGTAAGTAATGTGCAATTGTTTCTCTTACTGCTAAGCCTGCTGCTAAACTATAGCCATTGATGGCTTCGTCAGAAAATGTGATGGAATGTGAAAAAGAAACAAAAAGATTTCCCGCCTCAGACACCCACTCTCTTGCTCTACGCCCTTTTCCTGCTAGTTGCACATCTGCAAGAAATGCCCTTTTATGTTGTCCATTACCTGATATACATTGGCGTTTTAGCTCAGCATTTGTACTGTCTATATGTTCAACATGCTGTAAGTTATATCCAGCAGGAAGTAACTGTAGCTCCACTAGCTATCCCCTTATTAAAAGAGAGATGAAGCAGCCACTTCAGCTGCAGTTAGAAGTGGTGTAAAATAGATAAAGAATAGCAAGTTAATCGCTGTTGCACCCGTTGCTACCAAACGAATCTCACGATGTGATTTGCGGTCTAAAAGTAATGAAGGCTCATCAAAATACATTACTTTAACTACACGCAGATAATAGTAAGCCGCCACTACACTTGATAGCGCAGCAATCACTGCAAGAATTACCATGCCTTCATTCACCGCTGCAAAAATCACATAGAACTTTGCAAAGAAGCCTGCCATTGGAGGGATTCCCGCCATTGAAAACATTAGAATAGCAATACAAGCCGCCAACATCGGCTGTGTTTTTGATAGACCTGAAAATGATTCAATCTCTTCACATAAGTGGTGGTCTTTTTTTCGCACTAACATCATGCACGCAAAAATCCCTACGGTCATTACCATATAAATACTTAAATAAACAAGCACCGAGCGTATCCCCTCACTACTTGCTGTGACTAGACCCATCAAAATAAAACCAACGTGAATGATTGAACTATAGGCAACCAAACGCTTAATATTAGTTTGACGAAGCGCACCAAATGCACCTACTAACATCGATAATGCAGCCAGTACAGTGACAACCTGCTGCCATTCTTGCACCACCCCACTGAATGCTTCCATCACCACACGCGTGAATAATGCCACGGCAGCAATTTTAGGAGCAACAGCAAAGAATGATGTCACTGGTGTTGGCGAACCTTCATAAACATCTGGTGTCCACATATGAAATGGTGCAGCAGAAAGTTTAAATGCCAGTGCAACAAGCACAAACACAAAACCAACCAATGCACCTATAGGCATACTACCTGACTCAGTGTAAAGCTCTGAAAGCGCGTTGAAACTTGTTGTGCCTGAAAAACCATAGACTAATGAGATGCCATAAAGCAGCAGGCCAGATGCGAGTGCACCTAATACAAAATACTTCAATCCCGCCTCAGAAGAACGAACTGAATCGCGGTGAATTGCTGCTAAAATATAAAGCGGTAAGCTTTGCAACTCTAACCCCATATAGAGTGGCAAAAATCCATTAGCAGAGACCATTAACATCATCCCCGTTACTGAAAGTAAAATCAGTATTGGCATTTCAAAAGTGACATATTTATCGTAGTCTCGGTAGTAACCAGCGACCAGCATCATCACTAAAAAACTACCTACCAAGATAAGCGCTTTAATAAAAACGATAAAATTGTTTAAGATAAACATATCTGAAAGAACACTGTAAGACTGCCCACTCACAATGAATAGCAACGCCAATGAACCAGCTAATGTCAGCTTGGTTAAACGACCAATAAAGAACGGAGCGCCATTTTTACTGAAAGCACCAATCATCAATAGCACCAGCGCACCTAAAAAGGTTACAAGTTCTGGTAATAACGGCGTAAGTTCTACTAAGTTAAATGACTTCATAGCAATGTAATTCACATAAGGTTAAGGTTTAAAGCTTAATTGGGTGTCGGCACTTGGTTCAATAAGTTATCTACTGAAACAGTTAAATAATCCGTCAGTAGTGATGGATAAATACCCAACCATAAAACGAGAATGATAAGTGGTACAAACATAGCCCATTCTCTAGCATCCAAATCTTTCAAACGTTCTACTTCACGATTCGTGATTTTACCAAATACAACGCGTTTATATAACCACAGCATGTAAGCAGCACCTAGAATTACACCCAGCGCAGCACCAGCTGTAACGAGTTTATTTACTTTGAATGCGCCAGCTAGCACCATTACTTCACCGACAAATCCACTCGTAAACGGCAAGCCAATTGATGCCATGGTAAAGAATAAAAATATCAACGCAAAGCGCGGCATGGTGTTGACGACACCGCCAAATTTAGCAATTTCTTTAGTGTGCAAACGATCATACAACACGCCAACACATAGGAAGAGTGCAGCAGACACTAAACCATGGCTTAACATTTGCACAATAGAGCCTTGCAGCCCTTGTTGATTGAACACAAACGCACCAATGGTAACAAAACCCATATGCGCTACCGATGAATATGCAATCAGCTTTTTCATGTCTTTTTGAACAAGTGCCACGAGTGATGTGTAGATTACCGCTATGACACTTAAGCTCCAAATTAGAGGCGTAAAATATGCACTTGCTTCAGGCAACATTGGGAGTGAAAAACGAAGAAAACCATAACCACCTAGCTTCAACAATACACCCGCAAGTATCACAGAGCCAGCTGTTGGTGCTTGCACGTGCGCGTCTGGCAACCATGTATGTACTGGCCACATAGGCACTTTCACTGCAAACGAAGCCAAAAATGCTAAGAACAACCATTGCTGAATTTCTAACGATAAACGAGGTGCTTCCTGCATCAATGTTGGAATATCCATCGTGCCTGTTGCACTGTAAAGATAGAGCATAGCCACAAGTAATAAAACAGAGCCAAGCAATGTATATAAGAAAAACTTAAAGGCTGCATATACACGGTTGTCGCCACCCCAAATACCAATGATGAGGAACATAGGAATAAGTACCGCCTCAAAGAATAAGTAAAAAAGCACGAAATCTAGTGAGCAGAACACACCAATAGTCAGCGATTCAAGTAACAAAAACGCTATCATATATTCACGCACTCTTGTTTTGATTGCATTCCAGCCCGCTAAAATACAAATTGGCATCAAGAATGTAGTTAACATAATGAAAAAGAGCGAAATACCATCTACACCCAGGTGATAGGCAATATTATAGCCTTCAATCCATTCTACATGTTCAACAAATTGGAATGATGCTGTGTTTTTATCAAAATTAAACACCAATAGTAACGAGAGTGCAAACGTGAACAAGGTTGTCAGCAAAGCTGCTTTTGCAGCATTACGCCCAACAATTTTTAGGTCATTGCCACGTGCAAATAAAAGGATGCAAAGCGCCCCCACTAATGGCAAAAAGATGATGAAAGAAAGTACCGGAAAATGCATTATATTACCTTACATACATCGAAATAAACCAGCCTATAAAGCCTATGACACCAAGCAGCATCACAAACGCATAACTATAGACATAACCAGACTGTAAGCGATTGACTGCACCACCTACATATTGTGAAATTTTAGCAAAACCATTTGGTCCACCACCATCAACAATAAGTGTATCACCAATTTTCCAGAAGATTTTTCCTATGGCTTTAGATGAACGAACAAATAGTAGGTTATATAGCTCATCGAAATACCATTTATTCAACAGGAATAAATAAACAGGTCTAAATAGATTGCTAATAACCACTGGAAGTCTCGGCACAAACATATAAGCGATATAGGCTAGCGTGATACCAGCAACGCCTACTACTAAAGGCAGCAATTTCACCCATGTTTCAACATGATGCGCTGCTTCAAGCACGTTATTTTCAGGCAGCACAAAGATAGCACCATTCCAGAAATCACCATCAGCATCAACCATGCCTAATAGGTAATAACCCACTGCACCTGCAAACACAGCACCAATCGCAAGCAATACCAGTGGTAACATCATCACCGCTGGAGATTCGTGCACATGTGACATCACTTCTTTTGAAGCACGAGGTTTGCCGTGGAATGCTAAAATTAATAACCTCCACGAATAGAAAGCTGTAAGGAATGCGGCACTAATACCTAACCAATAGGCTATTCTACCAAAGCCACCCGCAGCATAGGCTGCTTCAAGCACCATATCTTTTGAATAGTAACCCGCAAAAAACGGAACACCTGCAAGTGCTAACGAACCAATCCACATCAACGCATATGTTGCTGGAATCTTTTTCCAAATTCCACCCATTTTGCGTAAATCTTGCTCGTTTGAAAGGGCGTGAATCACACTACCAGCACCTAAGAATAATAAGGCTTTAAAAAACGCGTGCGTCATTAAGTGGAACACTCCAGCTGAATAAGCAGAAACACCACACGCAAAGAACATATAACCTAATTGTGAACAAGTTGAATAAGCAATCACACGCTTGATATCATTTTGAGTAATCGCCACTGTTGCTGCAAAAATACATGTTACACCACCGACAATGGTTACCATATTTAATGCAATCGGTGCATATTCAAACATTGGCGAGCAACGCGCCACTAAAAATACACCTGCCGTCACCATGGTTGCAGCGTGAATGAGTGCTGATACCGGTGTTGGACCTTCCATTGCATCTGGCAACCAAGTGTGTAAACCAAGCTGTGCCGATTTACCCATTGCACCAATAAATAATAGGATACAAATCACGGTTAGCGCGTGCGCTTCATAACCAAAAAGATTGAACGTTGCTTCAGTATAGTTAGGCACTTCTGCAAATACGGTTGCAAATTCAACCGAGCCAAACAACATGAAGGTCGCAAAAATACCTAACGCAAAGCCAAAGTCACCCACACGGTTTACGATGAATGCTTTCATTGCCGCATTACAGGCTGATTCTTTCTCATACCAAAAACCAATGAGTAAATACGATGCAAGACCTACACCTTCCCAACCTAAGAAAAGCTGTAGAAAGTTATCGCTCGTTACCAACATAAGCATGAAGAATGTAAAGAGAGAAAGATACGACATAAAGCGAGGAATGTGCTTATCATGACTCATATATCCAATTGAATAGATGTGCACAAAGGATGAAACCCATGTCACCACAATCAACATGACGGCTGTCAGTGCATCAATTTTTAGGCTCCAATTTGCTTTAAAGCCTACAATATCAAACCATTTCAGAAGAGTGATATGTTGCGTATTACCCAGTATTGCTACTTGGTAAAACACCACACCAGAAAGAATGGCCGAAAGAATCAGCAAACCTGTTGTTATAAATTGTGCATTTCTATCACCTATTGTGCGGGTGAATAACCCTACAATAAGAGAACCAAGCAATGGCAAGAAAACGATGAGTGCAGCCACTTACCTTACCCTTTCATCAGATTAATATCATCAACTTCAATATTACCGCGATTACGATAATATACGACCAAAATAGCCAGACCAATTGCTGCTTCTGCAGCCGCAACAGTAAGAATAAAGAGGGTAAATATCTGCCCCACTAAATCTTGTAAATGTGCCGAGAATGCTACAAAGTTAATGTTAACTGCTAGTAGCATCAATTCTATCGACATCAACAGCGTAATCACGTTTTTACGGTTAATAAAAATACCCGTTACGCCGATCGTAAATAAAATAGCAGCGAGAATCAGATAATGTTGTAAGCCAATGACTTCCATAATTATATCCCTTTACCCGATTGAACTTTAACAATTTCTACTGAATCGGAACGTTTACGACCAATTTGCTTTGCTGCATTTTGACGACGCACTCCTGGACGATGACGCAATGTCAGTACAATCGCACCAATCATCGCTACTAACAAAATAGCTCCCGCCATTTGAAAAGCATAGGCATACTCGGTATAAATTAGATGACCTAACGCTTCTGTGTTGGTGACATCCGTCGGAATTGGCGCGGACGCAATGGTCGTAATTCTTTGCCCTACCGAATAACGTATCATCACCACTAGTTCGGTTAACATTACCGCTGCTACGATGCCACCAATCGGCAAATAGCGCATAAATCCATCACGTGCTTTAGCCATATTGACATCTAGCATCATCACGACAAATAGGAATAAAACCGCGACTGCACCTACATAGACAATCACAAGTAACATTGCTAAAAATTCAGCACCTAATAAGATGAATAGTCCCGCTGCGTTAAAGAATGAAAAAATCAGGAACAATACGGAATGCACTGGATTTCGCATACTAATAACCATCAAAGCGGCAAATACCGTCAGTGACGCAAATACATAAAATAAGACAGTCGCTATCATTTTATATTCCGATTTAATAGCTAGCAATCATCGCTAGTTAAGGTTTAATTCAAAATTAATTATTATTGTTTAACGGTAAGGTGCATCCAGCTCTAGGCGTTTTGCTAGTTCCGATTCCCAAATATCACCATTACGAAGTAAACGCTCTTTATTATAAAGAAGCTCTTCATGTGTTTCTGTCGCATATTCAAAATTTGGCCCTTCAACAATAGCATCAACGGGACACGCTTCCTCACAAAAACCGCAATAGATACATTTGGTCATGTCAATATCGTAACGTGTTGTACGGCGGCTTCCATCTTCGCGCTCTTCCGCTTCAATGGTGATAGCTTGTGCAGGACATATTGCTTCACATAACTTACACGCAATGCAACGCTCTTCACCATTTTCATAACGTCTTAGCGCATGCTCGCCTCTAAAGCGTGGTGAAATTGGCCCTTTTTCATAAGGGTAGTTAATGGTCACTTTTTTCTTAAAGAAATACCTAAGTGTGAGGCACATCCCCGAGACAAGCTCGACTAAGAAAAGTGATTTTGCTGTTCTATTCAATAACGCCATGGATATTTTGATCCTTATTTCTTTGGATTTATTGATTATTTTCTAATTCATTTTGAAGCGACTCAGGAGAATTAAATTTCTCTTCAAGTAACTTTTCTTCACGCTGTACAGCATCTTCAACTACTCCTACCGCGTCTTCAACCGCTATTGTTCCTGCTTCAATTTTTTGAATCACATTCTGTACAACTTGAGAATCTTGCGGACGATATACTACATACGCCGATACCAACATCACCCATACTAATGTGAGTGGCAATAGTACTTTCCACCCCAAACGCATCAACTGATCGTAACGATAACGTGGGAAGGTTGCGCGCACCCAGATGAACACAAATAAGATGAACGCAATTTTTAAGAAGAACCAAATAATTCCAGGAATAAACGCTAGCGCTTCAATGCCAAATGGCGGCAACCAACCACCCATAAATAAAATGGCGGCAATCGCACTCATTAAATACATGTTCGCATATTCACCAAGGAAGAACATCGCAAATGTCATCGATGAATATTCTACGTTATAACCCGCTACAAGCTCAGCTTCAGCTTCTGGTAAATCAAACGGGTGACGGTTAGTTTCGGCTAAAATAGAAATAATGAATACGATAAACATTGGGAACAATAGAATATCTTCAAACAACGTACGCTCTGCAAGCACCACTTCACTTAAATTAAGTGAACCAACAATAAGCAGCACGCACACAATGGTAAAGCCAATCGCAACTTCGTAAGAAACCATTTGTGCAGCAGAACGAATCGCGCCTAGAAACGCATATTTTGAGTTACTTGCCCAACCCGCAATCACGACGCCATATACACCAAGAGAAGATATAGCTAGAAGGTAAAGCACGCCTACATTAATATTTGCAAGCACCATTCCTTCATCAAACGGAATCACTGCCCAGCCAATAAGTGCAAGTGTAAAGGTCACCATTGGGGCTAAAATAAAGAGCACTTTATTTGCGCCAGACGGAAGTATCACTTCCTTAAACATCAGCTTCACACCATCAGCAAGCGGCTGCAACAAACCAAATGGCCCTACAACATTAGGCCCTTTTCTAAGTTGCATCGCGCCAATCACTTTACGCTCGGCAAATGTTAAGTACGCCACAGCACCCAAAAGTGGTAAGACTATCAATAGAATTTTACCAACAATCCATGCTAATGGAATGATATACTCATCTAATAATGGTTGTAGTTCCATCGTCTATCTACGCTGCCTCATCCGTTTTGCTCTTATCGCCCAAAATATCTGACACACATTTTGCCATCGTGCGAGATGCGCGAGCAATTGGGTTAGTGAGATAATAATTTTTCACTGGGTTTTCAAATGGTTTTTTATCAAACTTACCAACTTCACCAAAAATATCCCACTTTGCTGACACTACTTCGCCAAGCTCTGAAAAATGTGGTGCAATTTGCTCCATGCGCTTGCGCACTTCTGCAACATTCAAATAGGGAAGTGGTTTGCCAAGTACTTTTGCAAGTTCATGAATAATTACCCAGTCTTCTTTTGCTTCACCTACTGGGAAAACAGCTGTTTGTGTACGCTGCACACGACCCTCCGTATTCACATAGGTAGCTGATTTTTCTGTATAGGCCGCTGCTGGTAAAATGACATCCGCAGCATGTGCGCCCGCATCACCATGATGACCTTGATAAACCACAAAGCTTTTTTCTAGCGCTTTGCCGTCCAACTCATCTGCACCCAATAGGAAAACTACATCCATCTCACCTTTTGCAGATGCTGCTAATATTTCAGAAGTTGATTTGCCTTTAGCATCTGGCAAGAAACCAACATCCAAACCACCAACGCGGCTTGCAGCACGATGTAATACGTTAAAGCCATTCCACTGCGGCGTATAAAGACCATATTTTTCAGAAATGGTTTTCGCAACGTCCAAAATAGCTTCTGCATCTTTGCGCGTTAGCACTGCTGAACCAATAATAATCATTGGGTTTTTTGCTTTTTCTAGCACTTTAGCAAACGTATGCTTACCTTTTGCAACTTCTTCTAGAAGTGCCACATCATTGCCTAAATATTCATAAGGGTAAGTTAAATCAGCCTGTTCACCAATCACACCAATAGGAAGCGCTTTCTTGGTAAAGGTTTTACGAATACGAGCATTTAAAATAGCAGCTTCACGGCGTGGGTTTGTGCCCACCAACAAAATTGCATCCGCTTGCTCGATACCTTCAATCGTTGTGTTGAAGAGATAGGACACGCGCGCATCATTTCCTACAATAGAGCCATCTTGACGGCAATCCATATTCTCTACACCTAGCTGTGTGAGTAAATCTTTCATCACCACCATGGTTTCAACATCAGTCATATCACCTGCAATGGCAGCTATTTTTTCTGGCTGTGTTGCTTCTAGTTTCTTAGCAATCGCTTGATAGGCCTCTTCCCACGAGGCAGGCTTTAACTTGCCGTTTTTCTTAACGTAAGGTTGATCTAAACGTTGTAATTTCAAGCCATCACATGCAAAGCGCGCACGGTCATCTAGCCATTCTTCGTTTACTTGCTCATTTAAACGTGGCATCACACGCATCACTTCTTTACCACGTGCATCCACGCGAATGGCTGAGCCAACCGCATCCATCACATCAATCGATTCTGTTTTGCGAAGCTCCCACGGGCGGGCTTTAAATGCATAAGGCTTAGAGGTCAACGCACCCACTGGGCAAAGATCAATAATATTACCAGAAAGCTCTGAGGTTAGTGATTTTTCAACATAGGTTGAAATTTCCATATGCTCACCACGGAACACAGCACCCAACTCTTCAACACCTGCAACATCGGTGATAAAACGCACGCAACGCGTACAATGGATACAACGTGTCATCTGGGTTTTGACAAGCGGCCCCATATATTTATCTTTTACGGCACGCTTATTTTCTTCAACACGGTTTTTG